>JBBKXU010000356.1:0-3439 GCA_037969645.1 Ferruginibacter sp.
CTTTACTGCAAGCAAAACCACTGCCGCTTAAAAAAACAGACAGTTTTTTATTTCAATCTTCGGAGTATAAAGTATCTGTTAATTTTCCGGTCGAGTATCAGGATAATATCAGTAGCAAAGAAACTGAAAGCGGCGTTGTATTTACGCTAAAAGTAAGCTGTAAAGTAAACGACGACCTTTATTTTATGTCCGTATCCAAACATTCGGTGCAATTAACTAAGCCGTTAGAGTTGGCTGAAATTTCGATGAAAAGTTTTACCGAAACGCTAAAGGGCGAAATAAAAGTCCAAAAAATATTCACTCAAAACAAACATGAAGGATATGAGGCTTTAATATACTTACCTGAAAATGAAGCCTACGCTCATTATAAGGTATTGCTTATAGATAATCGGCAATATCAAATTGTAGTTGTTGACAAAAACGTAACGCTTTCGGCTATCGCAAGTGATTTTTTAAAATCGTTTAAGGCGCTCTAATTAATTCGATTTTGAACCCAGAAGCACATTAACGCCTTTGGGCAAGGGGTTACCCGAACTTCGCCTGAAACTTACTACCTGCCCCACATGCCACATCGCATCAGATATAGGGCCGTTAATAAGATTCCAGAACGGGTATCTTGTTTTTCCGTTTGCCCGCTCAAATATCATATCAAAATCTTTCAGTTTAGCGCCGGGGCGCTTTAAAATTTCGCTGGCAGATTGAATATTTTTTAAGGTATGTTCTCTTAATTCCATAAAGGAAAGCGTCTTGTTCTCAACACCCGATTTAGTAGTCTTTTTATTAACGGCATTAAATAAAACCTGTGTCAAGCCATGTATATGTTCCAGTGTTTCAAAAGTTGTTCTTGCACTGTCACTGGGTTTGTATTGCATGTCTGCTTCGGTTAAACCGGCAGTTGCCCAATAGTATCTGAAGCCAAGCCCATCCACCATTCTGGCAGCCACAGCTTCGGCAGTATAAACGGCAGGCGTGTCAGGTATTTGATAATAATGTGGCGTTTGTTGTGCAAATAAATCTATAGCATTTGCTAATACAAATATCGTTGTGCACAGAATTAACTTTTTCATATAAGTAGTTTAGGTGGCTGTTATGATTACACATACAAGGTATGTAATAAGAATCCGTAAAAAGAAAATACTGTACTAACGGGTCTAACAACGGACCATGTACCGGCAGCGAGGATAAAAATCAGACATGTAAAAAAAGACAGCTATTTAGTAATGCTGTCAGATTTCAACCACACATCTTTATATTTTGCCGCTGTCATACTTTTAAGTTTTTGGCCTCAGGTAGTATTTCTACATTCGATAATGCTCAAAATCTGCATGGCAACCATTTGTTTTTTTGTATGCGTCGGTGCCGCTTATGCTGCTATCGGCGATACATTAATTCCGAAAAAAAGGTACGATACCAAACGCTTATCTGGCACTGGTATTACACTTGACGGCGTGCCAACAGAAGAAGCATGGGATGCAGTTGAATGGGCTGGCGATTTTACCCAGTGGCAGCCCAATGAAGGTAAAGCTCCCTCGCAGCCCACTAAATTTAAGATTTTATACGATGATAAATTTCTCTATGTTGCCTATCAATGCCTTGACATGGCCCCCGACTCCATAGTAAAAAGAATGGGACGACGTGACGCATTTCCAGGTGATTTTGTTGAAATAAATATTGATAGTTATCACGATTTTAGAACAGCATTTTCTTTCACTACTTCTGTTTCGGGTGTAAGAGGCGATGAGTTTGTAAGTAATAATGGCAGCAACTGGGATGCAAACTGGAATCCCATATGGTTTGCCAAAACAGCCATTAATAAAGAAGGCTGGACGGCGGAAATAAAGATCCCGTTAAGTCAGTTAAGATATGGTAACGAAAAGAACAAAGTGTGGGGCATTCAGGTAATGCGTCGCCTTTTTAGAAAAGAAGAAAGATCAACCTGGCAGTTTATACCGCAAAGCACGGGAGTTTGGGTGAGCAATTTTGGCGAGTTACATGGTTTGAAAGATATTCCGTTTCACCGCCAGATAGAAATAGCGCCTTATGTTACCGGACAGGCAGCAACTTACAAAAAAGACCCGGGCAATCCTTTTGCCGATGGTTTTGATACTAAAGCAACAGCTGGCGTAGATGGAAAAGTTGCAGTTACCAATGATCTTATTCTCGACTTCACTATCAACCCCGATTTTGGTCAGGTAGAAGCTGATCCATCACAAGTGCGTATTGACGGATTTCAGAATTTTTTTGGCGAGCAACGGCCTTTTTTTATTGAGAGCCGTAATATTTTTCAATATCAACTTACAGGTTCGCAGGCCGGCGGTGATTATAATTCAGATTTGCTCTTCTACTCAAGGCGTATCGGGAGTTCCCCGCATGGACGAGCCAACACCAGCTCAGGGGAATATGTGAAACATCCGCAAAACACTTCCATTTTAGGTGCTGCAAAATTCAGCGGTAAAACTAAAAAGGGCTGGAGTATTGGTATTTTGGAAACAGTTACCGAGCGTGAAAAAGCAACCGTGGACAACAATGGTAAGCGAAGAAAAGAATTGGTGGAACCATTCACTAATTATTTTGTTGGCAGACTGCAAAAAGATATAAATGGCGGCAATACTATAATTGGAGGAATAGTAACCGCTGTAAACCGAGAACATGGGCTGGATGACATTTTACACCGCAGTGCTTACTCGGCTGGCGTTGATTTTTTACACTTTTGGAAAAAACAAACCTGGTATATACGTGGCAATTTTGTGTATAGTAATGTACAAGGTACCAAAGAAGTAATAGAAAAAACGCAACGTTCATTTGAACATTTATTTCAACGGCCTGGTGCTACGGAATTTAGTTTAGATTCAAACCGCACTTCGTTAACGGGCACGGGCGGAACTATCCGTTTTGGAAAAACGGGCGGTAAGCCAGGTAAAATAGGTCAGGTTTTGAAATTTGAAACGGGCGTAACGTTTCGGTCGCCAGAGTTGGAGCTAAATGATATTGGCTTTATGCTTACCGCTAACGAAATAAATCATTTTACCTGGGTTGGCCTGCAGTATCAAAAATCATTCTCATTTTTCAGAAGAGCGCAAATCAATTACAACCATTGGTTAAGATGGGATTACAGCGGACAGTTTATGTATTCGCAGTTTAACCTGAACGCAAATGCTAATCTTATAAATAACTGGCAAACGAGTACAAGTTTTACCTGGAACCCATATGATGTGTCTAACAACGCCCTGCGGGGTGCAGGATCTATGCGTAGGCCAGCTGGCATCGGTTGGAGTTTTAATCTAAATAGCGACTACCGGAAAAAGTTTTCGGGCGGCATTAACCTATTTAAATTTTGGGGAGAAAGCAAAACGTTAAATTTCAGCAATGCGGGTGTTAATATAAATTACGTGCCCATTAACGCACTTAGCATAAATATAAGTGCCAATTACGATTACAG
>JBBKXU010000357.1:0-2726 GCA_037969645.1 Ferruginibacter sp.
TTGATGATGGCGTGGCGGGTATGTACATCAACCCCAACAGTAGGCTCATCTAAAAACAAAATACGGGGATTATGAATTACGCCAATAGCCAGGTTCACCCTGCGTTTCATACCGCCGGAGAATTCCAATACGTTTTTGTTTCGTACTTCCGTAAGGCCAAGCACTTCTAATAATTCTGTTGTTTTATTTTTTATTTCAATTTTATTGAGACCCGACCAGGCGCCAAAGAAAGCCAAATTCTCTACCGGACTTAATTCCTGGTAAAAAGAAAAATCTTGCGGTACAAATCCAAAAAGTTTGTTGACTGATTTTTTGTGCTGGGCGATTTCGTGGCCCAGTAACTGAATGCTTCCCTGCTGAAATTTAAGCAGGCCCGTCATGCAATTCATCAATGTTGTTTTGCCTGCGCCATTGGGACCAAATAATCCAAAACGTTCTCCTTCCGCAACTTCCAGATTCAAATTACTGAAACAGGAACTTGATTGGCGGGGATAAGTAAAACCCAGATTAGCTATACGCACAGCTGCATTGCTCATGAATTCCATTTTATTTTGTTCAATGCCTGAAATGCTTTCTTTTCTATCTCCGCAATTTCAATCAGGTAATCGCCCATCACATCATAATCTGCCTGACTGCCAATGCGGCCTTTATAAATACCAGCAGCCTGTACGGCAGCAGTACGCCATTTATCACCGGCTTCGGTAAATGTTTTTGAAATATCGAGCAGTTCATCAATTGGTTGAAACGCATGCGCCTCTTGTAGAAAAGCGCCATATATATAACGGAATCCGCCACCACCAGTTCCAATCTCTTCCTGCATACGCACCAGTTGCGCCAGGTATAAACCGGCTTTTTGATCGCCGAGTTTATCTTTCCATTTTTTAATTTTTTTACCGGTATTTGCAATGCCTTTCACTCCGCCAATACTGCCCGGTATGCGTAACATATGGGTTATATTTCTTTTAATTCCTTTCACAATCGCTTTTCCCATTTGCTCATCAGTCACTATCGTTTTTTCAAGCGGATAATATATTTGTCCACGTGGAGCAAATGCACCTTTTGCAAAACGAACCCTTTCTAACTCGTACTCAGTAAGCGAAGTGGCTGTTTCCATTACCGGATCGCTGATCAAATACCGGCCATCTTCTTTCCCAAAAACAATCATGTTATGGGCATTGAAATGGAAACGATATTCTTTAGGAAAATAAGTAAGATAGTAAACGCCAACCTGTGCACCTACCGGTTGTCCTTTTGCCAAGCAATCATCTAAATACTTTTTACCAGCTTCTCTTGATGAAAACTTTTTTCTAAAGATTGGAATGTTGAGCGAATCGCATGTTCTTTTAAAAATAAGGCCGGGCATAGTGCGGAAAGCAATAGCAGGGCCGTTATTTATCTTAAGAAACGGCAATTGCACAAAGAACAAACCCGAGCCAATACCAAAGGCGAGTGGTTCTGTGAGTTTTGTTGCTCCGGCAGATCGTAACAGATTTGTAGTAACACCATTTTCACAATGCGCTGCCTGTAAATGTTCAAATTCAGTCTTCATGCAAGGTCATTGTTTTTAATTCCTCCACACTTACATTAAATGCATCGGCGTATTGCTGTAATTTTTTTTCTGATAAATTTTTGAAAGCCGCTGGTTTCAAGTGTTTTTTAATAGTCCATTTCCAAAAGCCGGTATAAGCAGAAAGGATTCCAATATCCATCAACCGCAATTCTAAAAAATATAAAATGGGGCTGGCTTCATTATTTAATACCTTCTGGCGGGCAGCTTCAATGCGTTTCTCAATATCTTCCCAGGCAAGATCGAGTGCTTTACTCTTTACATCCCAACCCGTACTTAATTCTTTTGAATATTTGCCCGTACTGTCAACAGCATACACAACCTCTTTGGTGAGTTTGTTGAGGGCGCCATCATCCTGAGGAATTTCTTCTTTTTTCATTTGAGAAAGCTTTTAGTTTTTGGCTTATTAGCTGTTAGCTAAAAGCTAACGGCTAATAGCTTTCCTTATCAACATACAGTAAGCAAACTGTACATATATGAGAAACGGGCACTTTCGGGTACCAATAAATATATTTTATCGCCTTTTTTAAGTTTGCCGCTATGAAATAATTCATCAACCATAAAATAAACAGAAGCTGCACCCACATTACCTACACGACTTAAATTAAAAAACCATTTATCGTACATGATGCCAGTTTCGTTTGCTAATAGCTGCTGGTATATTTTATCTTTAAAAAACTCACTCGACATGTGTGGTAAAAAATAATCTATCTCTTCAGATTTAACACCATGCTTAGCCAGTGATGCAGAAACACCGTATCCACCATACAGTACAATGTTTTTACTCAGCAGTTTTACATCCTGCTTAATACTAAGGATTGATTGAGCAGTTAACTCTTCGGGTGTATAATCCTGGTAGCCTTTTAAAGAACCGTCTTTCATTTTTTCACTGCCCTGGTACATGCAAGGTTCCAGTTCGTTGGCGTAAGAATAACCTTCTATCCACTCTACTTTAAGGCTGATGCCGGTTTCATTTTTTTTGTTTGAAATTAGAAATGCAGCAGCGCCATCAGATAACATCCATCTTAAAAACTCTTTTTCAAAACCGATGTACGGATCGTCAACAAGTGCTTTTAATCTTTTTGCTTCATCTTCAAAGTTGTTCGACAGCAGGGAAACAGAAAAGCGTTCGGAACCGGTTGCCACAGATTGCTGTGTT
>JBBKXU010000358.1:0-4930 GCA_037969645.1 Ferruginibacter sp.
GCCTGTTAACAGATCTGTTTCCCAGTTACCCAACAAAGTTAGTTGCTCTGCTTTTTCGAGGTTTACATTTGCCTGGTAAATGCGATCCAATGCTTCATTTTCTGCTTCTTCTTTCTTTGTTAGCTTACCCGCAGTTTTAAACAGCAGTATCGTAAAAATAACAACTGATGAAATAATAAGAATGGAAATGCCAAATTCGGATGGGTAGTACCCATCCAGTTCTCCCTTAAAACGAAGCCATCCCAACAGCAGAAACACGATCAGACAAAAAGGAAATATTCTTCGGAACAACCTGCCGCCAATAGTTTCCCCGCTAATCAATTTCATAATTCCTACTTCGGGATTTAAAAACAAAGCGGCAATAGATAAAACGATAAAAGCAAAAGAACTTTGAAAGGAGGTAATTAAGTAGCCGTATTGTTTATAAGTATTTTCGGCACTAAAGGAGTAAGTAACGAAGGTCATGAAAGCGATGATACCCATCAGTAAAATAAAAATCTGCGAAACCGGCGGCCTTTTAAAATTTCGTATTCCTGGTAAAAACGAAAAACCAAAAAGTATAAAAAACAGAGAATTTAACGGTGTTTGGCGACCCGGGAACAACGTATTTATTGCAGCAGGATCGTCTTTGATAAACAACTCGTCGATTCCAAAATTATAACCGTAAATATGTTGCAGTAACGTTAATCCGCCAATTACAGATACAGTAAAAGCAAAAAAAGAAACAAAGTAACCTGTGCTTTTCCATTTAGGTTTAAAGTGCAAAAGCATTATCAATCCGCATAAAAGAAAACAAATTGCGGTGTTTACTTTTACAGAGATAAACTGGGGAGAGATGCTCTTTAATCTATCAATATTTCCTACCCATCCAATCAGCACAACAATTCCAATAAATACAAACAATAAACTTAAATACAGGGATACAGCTTTAAATTTATCCGGGATAAATGAAGGTATTTTAGCTGAAGCAGACAAGGTTGATGTTTTTTTTACAGATGTTGACTAAATATACCGCATTTTGTTCTTATGTTTTGTAATATAAAATAGAAATCTTAGCATTTCCTTTTTAAACACATAATAGCCTATTTTAGTAGCCAAAACCAAAACTATGCTCTTGAAAAAAACACTTGGATTTATTATTATATTTTGCCTGGGGCTCACAACCCTGCAGGCGCAGCAAATAACCAGCCCTAAAGATCATTTTGGGTTTAATATTGGCGATAACTATCAACTGGCCAATTTTACCCAAACCGAAGCTTATATTAAAAAGATTGCAGGCGAGTCTGACAGGGCGGTATATACCAGTATTGGAAAAACCGAAGAGGGAAGAGACCAGTTTATGCTGATCGTAACATCGCCCGAAAATCATAAAAAGCTGCAACAATACAAACAGATTTCACAAAAAATGGGCAATGCAGAAATTGCTGAGCCGGAAGCTAAACAACTTGCTGCACAAGGAAAAGCGGTAGTTTGGATAGATGGAGGATTGCATTCAACTGAGAATGCAAGTATTCATCAATTAATTGAAACAGCTTATCAGTTACTCAGCCGTACAGATGATGAAACCAAACGGATTTTAGATGATGTTATTATATTAATGACACATGCCAATCCCGACGGGCAGGAACTGGTAAGTAACTGGTACATGCGGGAGCAGAAACCAGAAAAAAGAACTGCATCTAATTTACCACGCCTGTATGAAAAATATGCCGGGCACGATAATAACCGTGATTTTTTCATGCTTAATTTAAAAGAGACTCAAAATATAGGCAGGCAATTATTTGTTGATTGGATTCCGCAAATTATGTATAACCATCACCAGTCGGGGCCTGCAGGTTCAATCGTAGCCGGCGCTCCTTACCGTGATCCTTTTAACTATGTATTTGATCCGCTTATTATTACCGGACTGGATGCCATAGGTGCGGCTATGCAAAACCGGTTAAATGCCGAGGGGAAGCCCGGATATACCAGCAAAGCAGGCTCGGTGTTTTCTACCTGGTACAATGGGGGATTACGTACTACTACTTATTTTCACAATATGATTGGCTTGTTAACAGAGATTGTGGGCAGTCCTAATCCGACAACCATACCATTTATACCAACCCGATTAATACCCAATGCTGCAACGCCCAATCCCATTACACCTCAAAAGTGGCTGTTTCGTCAAACTATTGATTATTCTGTTTCGCTAAATTATGCTGTACTTAATTATGCCAGCAGGTACAAAGACGAACTATTAATGAATATTTATACAATGGGCAGAAACGCTATCGAAAAGGGTAGTAGAGATACCTGGGCATTATCACCATCAAAAATTGAGGAAATGACCCGGCTATTTAAAGAGTCGCAAAAATTAACAAAAACAGAACCCGAGAGTAACCGCAACAGCGGCAATAGTTTACCGGTGAAGTTTTATGATTCGGTGATGAAGAACACTGCGTTTAAGGATCCACGTGGATTTATTATTTCATCAAACCAACCCGACTTTGCAACCGCAGTTGAATTTTTAAATGCGCTGATAAAAACGGGCATCGTTGTTCACAAAGCCACGACAGACTTTACCGTTGCCGGAAAAAAATATCCTGCCAATTCGTATATCGTAAAAACAAACCAGGCTTTCAGGCCGCATATACTGGATATGTTTGAACCGCAGGATCATCCCAACGATTTTCAATATCCCGGTGGGCCACCAGTGCCGCCGTATGACGCTGCAGGCTGGACTTTGGCTTACCAAATGGGCGTTCAATTTGATCGGGTAATGGATGGTTTTGAAGGGCCGTTTGTAAAAAATCCGCATGGCGAAATTATTAAATTAACCGGTCGAGCTGTTAAAAATTCAACTGCAGGCTATGTGCTGGATGCCGCTGCCAATCTTTCATACAAAGCTGTAAATAATTTAATTAACGGTGGAGCCGAAGTGTACAGAATTACTAATGTGCCTGATGGTTCAACTTATGGTAAGGGCTCGTTTTACGTACCAAATAGTGCAAAAACTAAAGCGTTGATTGATAAAACAGTTGCTGATAATCCGGTTCAATTTATGCCTGTTAGTCAAAAGCCCAATCAGTTATCAAAAATAAAAAAGGCAAGAATTGCTTTGTGGGATATTTACGGAGGCTCCATGTCATCTGGTTGGGTGCGTATGCTGATGGAGCGTTTTAACTATGCATTTGATTTGATTTATGCTAAAGAAATTGATGCAGGTAATTTAAAAGCAAAATATGACGTAATTGTATTTGTAGACGGTGCTATACCATCGGTAACAAGTCGTGCCAACGCAAATAGCGGGAGAGGGGCTGGCAGTATTGACAGCCTGCCCGATGAATTTAAGAAAATGACAGGAAGAATAACAGGGGAAAAATCAATCCCTTCCTTAAAAATATTTTTAGAGCAAGGTGGCAATATTGTAACCATCGGCAGCAGCACCCAATTGGCCTATCATTTAAAATTACCGGTATCCGATGCCATGGTTGATATTGTTAATGGTGAGGAAAAACCTTTGCCTCGTGATAAATATTACAGCCCCGGAAGTATTTTGCAAATGACGGTAGATAATAATCAAAACGCCATGGCGGGATTAAACACGTTAACAGATGTGTATTTTGATAACAGCCCTGTGTTCAAATTAAACCCGGATGCAGTAAGCAGTGGTGTTGTAAAGCCGCTGGGTTGGTTTACTGGCGATAAAGTTTTGCGTAGTGGATGGAGTTGGGGTGAAGCCTATTTGAAAAACGGTGTTACGGCATTTGAGGCCAAAGTTGGCAAAGGAAAGTTATATGCATTTGGTCCTGAAATTACTTTCAGGGCGCAGGCACATGGTACATTTAAGCTTTTGTTTAACCAATTATACAATAATTAGAAAATTGAAGAATATCTTTTGCGATACAACTGATCTTTCATTGAAATATCACTTTAAAATTGTATCTTCCTCATGTCCTGAAAAGCTTCAAAAATTGTGCTTTACGGGCAAAGCTTCAAAAGCCTAAAATTGTGCTTTTGTTATAAATTATTCAACAATTAAAAAATTTTTATGGAAAAAGAAATGTTATATGTAATCGGTGGCCTGTTACTTATTTTCGCTTTAGGCGTCAAGATTATCAGGCCTACACAAAGAGGGCTTATAGAAAGGCTTGGTAAGTACAAAAGCTTTGCCCATCCGGGCTTTCATTGGATTATCCCTTTCATTGATAAAATGTATATGGTTAACACTACCGAGCAAATGGTAGATGCACAGGCGCAAGAAATCATTACCAACGATAACCTGAATGCGTCGGTTGATGCACAGGTTTATTTCAGGGTGATATCTGACGAAGAAAGTGTAAAAGCATCGCAATACAATGTAAACCGCTACGAGTGGCAGATTGTAAACCTTGCCCGAACTACCTTGCGTAATATTATTGGTACGCTTACACTAAAATCGGCCAACAGCGAAAGAGGCAAAATAAATGCCGAGCTGCACAAAACGCTTTTAGAAGAAACAAGAACCTGGGGTATCGACGTTATACGTACAGAGCTTAAGCAAATTGACCCGCCGGCTGATGTACAGGAAACCATGAATAAGGTTGTAAAAGCCGAAAATGAAAAAATTGCGGCAATTGATTATGCCACAGCACGGGAAACAGTAGCCGATGGTGAAAAGCGTGCACGTATTAAAGAAGCAGAAGGTTCTAAACGTGCCCAAATTTTAAAAGCAGAGGGTGAGGCAGAAGCCATTAAAATGGTTAACGAAGCCGCCGAAGAATATTTTGTTGGCAACGCACAGATATTACGTAAACTGGAAGCTGTTGAAGTAGCTATGGGCAATAACACAAAATTTGTTGTGCCAGCCGGATCAGATCTGGTGAATGTTATTAGCGAAATGGCGGGCATAGTACCAATAAGATCTAAAGAATAATTAGCTAATACTTTAAATACAGAAGCTGCTTTATGA
>JBBKXU010000359.1:0-7979 GCA_037969645.1 Ferruginibacter sp.
TCAGTACCAACGATATAGGAATAAGCGCCTGCATTGAATTTAGCATTGCTGTTAATCGAAAACTTACCCGTCATATTCCATCCCGATGACGGTGTAATACCAGCGGCATTTGTATTGCCTATAACTACATTTTTTAAACTTCCGGTTGTACCTGCCATCGTTATGGCTCCAGATCCTCCAAAAATCAACGTACCGGTACTTGAAAAGCCAGTGCTGCCAAAATTAATCGTTTTAGCTGTAGATGGAATAAAATTCAGGGTTCCGATACTCGTTGTTGTACCTGCGTTCGTAAAATTTCCATAAATGGTATGGGTTGATAATCCTCCGTAAAATGATGCTCCACTATTAACATTCATGGCTACAAATACAACCCAACCTATACTTGGATTAACGCCGGCTGTATTATTAATATTTACAGTTGCAAATTGTGG
The DNA here is from genome assembly GCA_037969645.1 of Ferruginibacter sp. GTDB lineage: Bacteria > Bacteroidota > Bacteroidia > Chitinophagales > Chitinophagaceae > Ferruginibacter. The sequence goes on from JBBKXU010000359.1 coordinate 432, forward strand.
CGAACTGGTCGAATTCATTACTGGCGAAACACTTCCATTAAAGTTCACAATACCAGTTGAGGTAGAATTTATCGCATTTATTAAGCGTAGCGTTTGCAAAATAGTACCTGTAAAAGTAGTAGTACCTCCTGTACTTGTTAAACTTCCCCGGTTGGTTAAATCACCATTTATAGTTGCTACCCCTGCGCCGGCTTCAATGGCCCCGGTTGCTGTTATATTTACTAATCCATTATATACAATATCGCTACCGGCTACGGTATATGTTCCGTTAACAGTAAATCGGTTAAAGGTTGTATTTCCTGTTATAGTTTTGGCAACACCGTTTAATACTACGGTACCGGTTGTTGGGGTAAATGTGCCGCTGTTTGTCCAGTTGCCAAGCAGGGTAATAGTAAATCCACCGGAGTTTAGTGTGGCTCCGTTGCTTATAGAAATATCGCCATTAACAGCTGCCGAAGCTAACAATGTTTTAGCACTTGCACCACCATTGCTGAACGATAAGTTACCGTAAGCTACGCCAGCAACAGATTGTACGCCGCTTCCATTATATAATACTGTACTTGTAGTCCCTACACTGTTTAGAGAAAAATTAGCCGGAAAATTATTTGTACCTCCCAGATACAGATTTGTACCATTGGATGCAGTTAAAATACCGCCAACAGACGACCTGTTGCAGGTATATGTAGAAAGGTCAAAAGTGCCAGTAAGTAAACTAAAATTACCGTTAACAACACAATTTCCGGTTAATATGGCCGAACCAGACGATTTATTGACTGTAATATTATTAAAAATGGTAGTCGAAATAGTTTGGGTTCCGGTGCCATTAAAAATGACAGAACCTGTGCCGGAACTGAATGTGCCATTATTGGTCCAGTTGCCGCCTATAGTTAAATTAATAGCATCGGCATCTAATATTGCGCCAGAACTGATTGTAGCGTTACCTGTTACAGTCATGGCAGCATTTATATCTAACTGCCCTGCCGAAATGGTAAGATTGCCAGCTACATTGGAAACAGCATTTGCTAATCCAATTCCACCCGTTTTATTAATAGTAAGATGATTATAGCTAAGCGGAGCAACAATTTGAGAACCAGTTCCTGTATATTGAACCGTGCCTGTGCCAGCCGTAAATGTTCCGTTGCTGTACAAATAATCAGTTTTAACATTCAAAATACCGGCTGCTGAAAAACTAACATTTGCATTCCCCGATTGCGTTAATGAGCCCGTGACTAAAACAGTCCCCGTCCCGATCGACAAATCAATCGCTCTGCTGCTTGTGCCACTACTAAGTGTGAGGTCGCCGTTTACTGTTACATTCTGATTACCGGCTGCAATGGTATGTACTGCGTTAGCGGTCCAGCTTCCGTTAATATTTCCACTGGTAGTTAATGAGCCGCCCGAACTTAAAGTTAAAGTAGCCGCTTGTGCACTGCCAAAAACCAAGCTTTTAACGGAAACGGCCGTACTGATGCTTGGATGATTTGTAAAAGCGCCTGTTCCTATCTGAGCTATATCATTTGAACCGGGAGGTAACGATGGCGACCCCGATACGGTAGTCCAATTTGAAGCATTTGCCCATGCGTTACTTACCGATCCGTTCCACCGGGCCACCCCAGGATCATCAGAACAGGTCCATCGATTAGTAATATTTGTTAATCCGCTTTGTTCTACATAATTAGTTGTTGCATTATTACCGGTTTTACCCGATGCTACCCAGTTTGTACCGTTAAATCGCCATAACTGCATCACTGTCTCGTTATTACCATTAAGTTCTGCATCTTCGTAATGCAATCTTAATGTTGCAACATATGTGCCCGACGGCACTGTAATATTGTAAACCCTGTTTATAGAACCGCCATTAGGAAAATCTCCAATTGTACCAATACCCACATATACCGTTACAGATGTTACGCCGGTATGTGCAGTAAATGTTATTCTGTTATCCGGTCCTTCAAATTCGTAAGCTGTTGCTAATGAAAAGGTATGAGTTCGTGTTATTGTTCCTAAGATAATGCCGGCACCCGTTCTTGTTGTGGTAATCGTAATTGTACTGGCGCCAGTTAATAAAGTACCTAAGGTCATATTTAAAGTAGGTACCGAAACATTATTATTCAGGCTGATGGTATTGGTTGCTGACGTTTTATTAATAGTTAATACATTAAAAGTGGTTGCACCTGTTATGGTTTTATTTGCCGCTCCCCTGAACTGGATAGCACTTGTGCCAGCAGTAAATGTGCCGTTGTTAACCCAGTTACCGTAAATCTGGTGTGTAAAAGAGCTTGCGGCAAAAGTTGTACTGCCGTTAATCGTAATATTCCCGTTTGTTGTTATGGCCCCGGCAGCAGTTTTTGTATTTCCGGTACTTAAATTAAGATGATGATAAGTTATTGCATTTACAGATTGTGCTCCAGTACCGTTGAAATTAACCGTGTTAGAGGTGTTTGCCGTCACATTTAACATGCCTGCAGTAATTGTAAACACACTGGCAATGCCTAATACCGAATTGCCCGATAACGTGAGGGACGTACCATTAATGGTAACATTGAAAAGGTTTGCAGTCCCATTTAGATTAGAGGAATTGGTAAAAGTTGCCGTACCAGCTGTGGCTGTTAAACTGCCGCTTACATCTAACGAATTTGCGATAGAAAAAGATGCCGTTGCAGTTAATGTTCCCGTTGCTCCAAAAGCAAAAAAACCGATGCTACCGGCACCCGAAATTGTCTTAGCAGTGCCACTCATGTTAATGGTTCCTGTACTTGCCACAAAGCTTCCCGAAACGGATAGGTTACCTGTTATTATCAATGAACTTGTGGTTGTTATAGAACCTGTTACCGTTAAATTAGACAGTATTATATCGGTACCCGTAATGGTTTTAGCGGCACCACTCATGGTACAGGTACCTCCGGCATTATGTGTAAAATTACCGGCTCCGGTTGTTGATAAATTGCCCAAAACAGACAAATTACTGGCGGCATCTGCAACTATATTGGATACTGCGATCGTAAGATTAAAGAAATTATGTACCCCGGTGCCACTTATTGTAGAACTGGCACCTGTCATAGTAATGGTACTGGTTGCACCAGTAAACGTGCCGTTATTTATCCAGTCTCCTGCAATGTCATGCGTAAAGGAACCGCCCGAAAAAACAGTGGATGTCCCAATATTAACATCTCCATTTATAGTTAATGTAGAGGCAGCAGTACAAGTAACAGATGTGCCGGGCCCCTTTACAGTAATGAAATCACCCTCAATTGTAAATGCCGTTCCAGGCATGGTCTTGGTAATAGCTCCGCTGCTGCTGCTTAGCTTAAGGTTTCCATAAATTACTGCTAAAACTGTTTGGTTTGTACCATTATATTCCACCGTACTTGTAAGTTGTAATTCCTTGATTGCATAATTTGCAGGGAAAGTGCCGGTTCCGCCAATCTTCAAAGTAGTTCCATTTTCAACGTCAAATTCGCCGCCAGTGGTTGCAGTTCCCCGGTTGGCAGTATAGGTCAGTAAATCAAAAGTACCGCCGTGCACATGAATATTCCCGTCAGACGAAAGCGTAGAAAGCAATGCCGGCAGGTTTGCGCCCAAAGACTTTGTTGTAGTACCACTGATGGTTAAAGAAGCGTAGGTTAAACTGCTGCTTACGGTTTGATTGATAAGTGAAGAAGCATATTCAATATTGCTGCCTGCTCTTATAACCGGGTTTGTTGTATAGTTACCAGCAAAAGTAGCTGCATAAACCAGCAACTTGCCTCCTGAATTGAGGTTGAATGAACCCGGACTGGCTGCATAAGTAGGTGAGTTATTCGGATTGATAGTTCCATTAACGTTCAAGGCATTATTGACTGAAAAGTTAACGTTAAGTGTTACTATGCTACCGTTATTGATTGTCATTTTTCTGAAAACTGTAACAGAACTGCCGTTAATTGATTGGTTAATTCCAAAAAACAGCACCAGGGCTGCATTATTGGTATATGAATAAGACCCATTATTAGTCCATGCCCCTGTTAAAGAAGTAGTTGATTTACCTTGAATAATTGATCCGTTAGAATTAATCAGAATATTGCCCGAAACTGTCATGTTCTTGCTGGTAGTAATCGTGGTGCTGATTGCCCCACCTATCGTTAAAGATTTACAAGCTCCTGCTTTATCGACAGTAGGTTGATTGGCCCCTGTAAAACTACCATCTCCCAAAATAGCATCAGTCGTTGATGTAGGAATGCCGGCGGTCCAATTCGCAGCATTTGACCATTTCGTGTCGGATGAACCCACCCAGCTTGTTTGAGCAAATGACAACACGGTACATAGGCACATGGGAATCGCAATAAATAAAATGCGGGTAAAAATTTTCATACTGATATTGGATATTGGTAGGTCTTTGTAGTATTAAACTATAAAATACAACGGAAGTCAATCTGTTTATATTGCTATTTGCCGTTCATTAACTGGTTAAAAAAAAGAAAGAGACATTCTACTACAAAGGTTCATTAACACTTTCTACAAAATGACAGTTAATTCATATAGCAATTAACTCAATTGTCGATATGTAAAATAGACTAAATATAACCCGAAATAATATCAATGATTATATGATCGATTGTTTTGTAACTTCAAAACATGAAAATATTTTCTGCGGAACAAATAAAAAACTGGGATGCGTTCACCATCGAGACTGAACCCATCAGTTCCATAGATTTGATGGAACGTGCCGCTACAGCCTGTTTTCAATGGCTGGTAAAAAGCAATTTAGAAGGAAAACAGTTTCACATTTTTTGTGGCAGGGGAAATAATGGTGGAGATGGATTTGCGATTGCCCGTCTGCTTATTCTAAATAGTTGTAAAACAAAGGTTTATATCCCACAAACAGAGATTCCAGGATCAGCAGATTTTCAATCAAACCTAAAGCGACTTACAACCGCCAACGCCGACATACATTTCATTGAATCTGCAGTTTCGTTTCCTGCATTTGAAAAAAACGATATCATTATCGATGCGATATTCGGCAGTGGCTTAAATAGACCTTTAGATGGCGTATTTGAAGGATTAGTTGAACATATCAATAATTCCAATTGCAAAATCATAGCAATTGACCTGCCAACAGGTTTATTTGCAGATAAAAGCTCAGTCCGCAATACTGTTATCCATGCAACCCATACCCTCTCCTTTCAAAATTATAAACTGGCGCTTTTATTGCCCGAAAATGAATTGTTTTGCGGACAGGTTCATCTGCTGGATATTGGTCTTCACCAGGCATTTGAAGAGACCCAACCTGCTGATTTTGAACTGATTGACAACGCGTTAATTAAATCCTTTTACAAACCACGCTCCACATTTGCCCATAAGGGCAATTTTGGCCATGCGGCGCTGCTTAGTGGTTCTATAGGTATGATGGGAGCTGCCGTTTTAGCCTCTAAAGCTTGCCTGAGAGCCGGTACCGGTAAATTAACTGCTTATATCCCTAAATGCGGATACAATATCATTCAAACGGCTGTGCCCGAAGCCATGGTTGTGGTGGCCGGAGAAGATTATCTTTTATCGGCTCCCGAAATAGAAAATTATTCTGCTGTAGGTATCGGTCCGGGTATTGGCATATATCCATCTCATAAAAAATTATTAGAAGATATTTTTGATAACGTAAGCAGCCCAACGGTTATTGACGCCGATGCGTTGAATATTATGGCCGAAAATAAGGAGCTATTAAAAACCGTTCCGGCAAATTCCATCATCACACCACATCCCAAAGAATTTGAACGCCTGTTTGGTAAACCAGCAAATGATTTTGAACGATTGGAACTGTCATTACAAAAAGCCCGTGAACATAATATCTATATCGTTTTAAAAGGGCATTATAGTTTTATAAGCACACCACAAGGCAAAGCTTATTTCAACAGCACTGGTAATGCCGGTATGGCTACCGCTGGCAGCGGCGATGTACTAACGGGTATTACAACAGGCTTACTGGCACAGGGTTACAGCCCTTTTGAATCTGCGCTAATGGGTGTTTATCTGCACGGTTTAGCAGGCGATTTTGCTGCCGGTAAATATTCATCCGAAGCCATGATTGCCGGTGATATTATTGAATGCCTGGGCCAAAGTTTTAATCAGCTGGTATAAAAAAGATAACCCCAGCAACAAAACGTTACCAGGGTTATACTATAATAAAAGGGAACAATTTTCTCTAGCTTATGCTATTTTAATTCCTTTAATTGCGTACCATAAAGTATAATAAAAACCAATGGAATAATTACACCTACTACACCAAAAGTTACACCTGAAATTACAAAAGTTGCAACAATAGGTATCACCTGCCCTGCAACATAAATAAAGAAACCTTGCTTTTGAAGATTACGCATTTTCATGGCGCCAAAAAAACAAAGTGCAATTCCAACCAAACCAATTACCATAGAAATGGTAGCATTGCTCGATACTTTACTTAACGCCTCAGAACCAGCAGCCGATTTTGGTGCCAAGGAACTTAAAAAACCAACACCAATGAAACCTAATATTATCATCAGGGCACCTAAGCCGCAGCCGATATAGGTTAAAATGGTAAGCACATTAAGCATTTGTGGTAGCTTTTTCATGTCCTTGTCTTCAAGGTTTAAAGCGTCTTTCGCTTTGTCAACACTTTCATTAAAGTCTGTCATAAGTTTTTAGTTTAGGTTTATATTAGGGATACAAAATAGTAAAATGTTTTTTATATCCAATATTTAAATGCCTTAATTATTAAAATAAATGCAGTAGTTGTTTCTTTTCTTTCAATTACAGTGCTGTATCTGTCCTTTTTAAATCCATTTACCCTATTTTTGCCGTCCAAAATTCAGAACAAATATTACTTATGAACAATTTGATTTATGTTGTCCCAGCAATGGGCGTTGTAGGATTGCTTTACACTTTTATTAAGTTTGCCTGGGTTTCCAAACAAGATGCCGGTAACGACCGCATGAAGGAAATCAGCACTTATATTGCCGAAGGCGCCATGGCGTTTTTAAAAGCTGAGTATAAAATCCTCACCTATTTTGTAATCATTGGCGCCCTGCTATTGGGTGTTTTAGGTTACAGTAATCCTAACAGTCACTGGAGTATTGCAGTAGCTTTTGTTATAGGTGCATTTTTTAGTGCACTTGCCGGCTTCATAGGCATGAAAGTGGCTACCAAGGCCAATGTACGTACTGCACAGGCTGCCCGTACCAGTTTATCTAAAGCCCTTAAAGTTTCGTTTACGGGTGGCAGTGTGATGGGCTTGGGTGTTGCTGGTTTAGCGGTATTAGGCCTGGGTGGTTTGTTTATTATTTTAAAAATGATTTTTGCTCCCGAAGCGGCTGTTGACAGTCACGAAATGGAGAAGACCATAGAAATTTTAACCGGCTTTTCGTTAGGTGCCGAGTCTATCGCTTTATTTGCCCGTGTGGGTGGTGGTATTTATACCAAAGCTGCCGACGTTGGTGCCGATTTAGTTGGTAAAGTAGAAGCAGGAATTCCTGAAGATGATCCTCGTAACCCAGCCACTATTGCTGATAACGTGGGTGATAATGTAGGTGATGTGGCTGGTAT
>JBBKXU010000360.1:0-12325 GCA_037969645.1 Ferruginibacter sp.
ACCATTCAACGGGCTTGATCTGGAAACCAATAAAGTGCTGGAAATAATCATCACTTCACTAAAACAAAAACAAAAAACGGTATTTGTTTCATCTCATATCATCGATCCTCTACTAAGTACTTGCGATAAAATTCATCTGTTACAAGACGGTGTTTTTGTAAGGACTTACGAAAAAGACGAGTTTTTAAAAATTGAGGACGAGCTGTTTGGAAAACTTAAATCAGATATGACGCAGATTATTTCAAAATCAATATAGTATTCCCGCAGATATCGTTGAATACGTTGAAAAGAAAATAATTCTCTGCGAATTTTGCAGGCCACCCACCTTTCGAAATCCGAAAAATATCCCTTTTAGCGCCATTTTCAAACCAAAACAGCCCAAATCTTGTTAGTTTTGCGTAGGTATTCGTATCCTTTGCGAAGAAGACCAAATAAAAGATAATATTATGATTAAGACAGGAAACCCAGTTATCAGCATTTACACAGAGATGACGCCCAACCCGGAGACTATGAAGTTTGTAGCCAACAAGCTATTGTACCCCGGCAAGAGTATTGATTTTGCAGATGAAGCCAGTGCAAAACCATCACCGTTGGCACAGGAATTATTTACTTTTCCTTTTATTAAAGCTGTTTTTATTGCTAGTAATTTTATTACGCTTACAAAAACTGCCGATACCGAAGATTGGCAGGATGTAATTCCTTCAATTAAACAATTTTTAAAGGAATATTTAGAAGAGGGAAAAGCAGTTGTGAATGAGGAAGAAGTTGCATCGATGAAATCAGAAAGCAGCAATGTGATAAGTGCCGATGACGATGATGTGGTAAAGCGCATTAAGGAATTACTTGAAAATTATGTAAAGCCTGCTGTTGAAATGGACGGCGGTGCAATACAGTTTAAAAGCTACAATGAAGGCACAGTAAATTTAATGATGCAGGGAAGCTGTAGTGGTTGCCCAAGCAGCATGATAACACTTAAGGCAGGTATAGAAGGTATGATGAAGCGAATGATACCAGAGGTTAAGGAAGTGGTGGCAGAGGCGGAGTAGTTTATTTGTTTATTAGTGAAGCACTTCGAATAGGGGTGCTTTTTTCTTTTTTGTTAACGTTGATTAATTTATCTTGAGTTAAACATCTTACTCATGAAGTTTTGCCTGGTTGGTATATTATTAACCTTTAATTTTTCTACCCATGCCCAGTTAACCGATAAACAGATACGCAATTTAAAAGATGGCAGGGGTGAGGCAGATACGAGCTACATTTATTATCTGCCTTATGCAAAAGGAACTAAGTTTTTACTGATACAGGCATATAACAGTAAGATGAGTCATACCAAAGAGTTAAGTCTCGATTTTAAAATGAAACAAGGCAGTAAAATATGTGCTGCCAGAGAAGGTATTGTAATCAGTTTAAAAGAAGACAGTGATGCTGGAGGTTTGAATGATGCTTATTTAAACGAAGGCAATCATATCGTGATAAGACACAATGATGGCGGCACGGCCATGTATTGGCATTTGCGGAAAGATGGCGTGGTTGTTAATGCAGGCGACACAATCAAAAAAGGGCAATTGATAGGATACAGTGGCAACACGGGTTACAGCGCATTTCCGCATTTACATTTTCAGGTGCAGGATAAACACGGGCGTGATATTGCCACCAGATTTTTAACTAAAAAAGGAATCATATATCTGCGCCCGGCAAAATATTATAAATCTGTTCAACATTAAATTTTTTGCAAGTAACTCTTATTTCAAAAAATATTTGAATTAAAAACTCCTGTCATTTTTTTGTCAAAATTATTATTTCGACAAAACTATTTTTAGCAGTATAACGGCTGTCCCCTTCATTTCTAAATATAAAACGGTTCTTTTCAAAAACGCTGCCTCAGTGGAAAAAAATATTTCTTTTGCTTTGGCACAGTCTTTGAAAATACATGGGTGAATTAATTATTCATTAACTAAAAACCGTTTATTATGAAATCGAAATTATTAAAATTAACAGCATTTGTAATTGCTGTTGTATCTATGCAAACCGTATCGGCCCAATTAAATGTTGGTGTAACAAACACCACATCAAGTGCCGTGAATGTGGCGACTAATACTGCCAGTGCTACTAATGCCGCAAATCAAACTGCTGCTACCGCTGCAGCAACAACCAATGCAACAGCAAGCAAGGCGCAGGCAACTACAGCTAAAACCGCCGCTACCGCTAAAACACAATCAGGTAACGCAGTGAATGATGTAAAAACCACAGCAGTTGATGCAAATATTAATGCCAACAGCAATGCCAACGTGCAAAGTACCGGAACCGCCATTGTTAATGGTGCCGATGTGCAAACCGCTGCCACAAACACCGCACAAAGCGACTTGGATGCAGGCATTTCGGTAAATGAAAATGCAACTGGCAAGGTAAAAACCCGTGCAGGAGAAGCAAAGACTAATGCAGATGGTACAGTATCCGAAACAAGAGCTTCCGCTATATCGGAAACTAAACAATCGGCTAGAGAAGCAAGAAAAGCCGCTAAAAACGCAGCTAAGGTAAATAACAGTGCTTCGGCCAAGGCAGATGTACAAACTGCAACTAAAGCCAACGTAAAATCAGGTAATCAATAAATTAACGACAGTTAAATACCTGCTGCAGTAAGCAGCAGGTATTTATTTTTCAAAAATATCCTAGTATGATATTAGCAAAAAAAACATTCATTTTATTTCTGGTGCTCGTTGTTTCGCAAAAAACATTCGCCCAAGATTCTATTCCGCCGGTTCAGCAGCCCGTGGTTGATAAAAAAGAAAAAACAAGCTTGATGCTCAGCAGCAACTTTGCTTCTGCACTTCACTATTATGGCCGCACCGACAGTTTAAAAAGTACCGCTTTAGTTCCCAATATTCTCCTCCAATTTGGCAATGGAATTTATCTTAGCTCGTCTTTTGTTTTTATAAACAACAGACAACAGTCTTTTCAATACACAGCTGCCATAGCAGGTGCAGGATTCAATTTCGGTAAGAAAAAAGGTATTGCCGGCAGCATTTATGCCGATAAATTTTTTTATGCAAACAGTACGCTGGTGCAGTCATCACAATCAGGCCAGGCGGGTCTTAAATTATCGCACAGAAACAAAGTACTCAATGTGAACATAGGCGCCAGCACCGTGTTTTCAGATAAGTCAGATTATTTTGCGTCGCTTGGTGTTGACCATATTTTCTTGTATAAATACAAAAAAGCGGTTTTTGTAATAATACCCACCTTTACTGCTAATACAGGCACTCAAAATTTTACACACAGCTACTATAAAACCCGACAGGTTTTTGGTTTACCTGCCGGAGAAGAGCTGGTAACCGAATCAAGCAAACGATTTCAATTGCTGAGTTACGAAGCCAATATTCCGGTTGCATTTGTTTACAAAAAACTGATACTGAGTTTTACCCCGGGATATGTGATACCCCAAAATGTAATAAAAGTCGCTGGCCGTCCCGATCTCTCTGAAAACGCTTCCAATATGTTTTATGCCAATATTGGTGTAGCTTTTAAGTTAGGTAAAAAGTAATCTCTTCGTTTTAAAGCAAAACGACGCAGGCTGTTAAACATTCGGGCTCTATCTTTGTTTCATCTAAGCAAATGAAAAGATTAACAGCCCTAAATTCCATTCTTCCTTTACTGTTATTTGCCGGGGTGGGCTGCTCTGTCAGCAAAAACCCGCAGCACATAGCCATTAAAAAACTTCAAAAAGGAATTATTATAGACGATACCAGTTTTGTTTATCATCTTCCTTACGAAGAAAATAAAACCCATTTACTGGTACAGGGTTATTTCAGTCATTACACCCATAAACACCGTGCAGCACTCGACTTTAAAATGAAGAAGGGAACAAAAATTTGTGCCGCCAGGGCCGGTGTTGTTGTACGGCTTAAAGAAGACGGCAATAAGGGCGGCGCAAATACTAAATACCGATCCTTTGGAAATTATGTTGTTATTCAGCATGAAGACAGCAGCCGGACAGGCTATTGGCATCTACAATTTAATAGCGTATTGGTAGATGTTGGAGATACTGTAAAGCAGGGGCAGGTAATTGCCCTGAGTGGTAAAACAGGTTATTCTTATTTTCCGCATTTACATTTTATTGTTTGGCGATATGACAGAAACGGAAAGTGGACACAAATAGGCACCCGTTTTCAAACCAATAAAGGAATCCTTTATCTTCGGCCTTTCAGATTTTACCAGAATACAAAACCAACTGATTAAATAAATTGAGCTTAGTAGAAATTTACCAGCAGTTTATTACAGATATTGTTCGCACCAGTTGGTACGAATATCTTGCAGTGTTTGCAGGCATTACCAGCGTATGGTATTCACGTGCCGAAAATATTCTGGTGTACCCCATTGGCTTAATCAACACCATCATCTATATATATATAAGTGCCGAAGGGCATTTGCTGGGCGAAGCAACCGTAAATTTATACTATACCATTATGAGTATTTTGGGTTGGTATATGTGGAGCCAAAAAGATCAGCGTAAAAAACACGTGCTGCATATTTCCTACTCCAGCAAAAAAGAATGGATCCAACATATTTGCTTCTTTATGTTTTGCTACGTTAGTTTTTTCTTAGCGCTCACTTATTTCAAACGGGCATTTTTTGATGGCGTAATTCCCTGGGCTGATGCGCTTGCATCCTCCACCGCATTTACCGGTATGTGGTTGATGACCAAAAAGAAAGTGGAAAGCTGGTTCTGGTGGATAGCAACTAATATTGCAGCTATTCCGTTATACTTTGTAAAGCATTATGTTTTTACAAGTGTCTATTTTCTTATACTTTTGGTGATGTCTGTGTTTGGTTTAATTGAATGGATGAAAAAAGCAAGAAAACATGAGTTACTGCAAAGCAATTAATACAATGAAAGCAGCCGACCTGTCGGTTCACAAAATCTATCATGATACCCAATATGGCTTTCCTATTGATGATGATAACGAATTATTCTGCAGATTAATTTTAGAAATTAACCAAGCAGGCCTTAACTGGACCACCATCCTAAATAAACAGGAAAATTTTAGAAAAGCCTACCACAATTTCAACATTAAAAAAGTTGCTGCTTATAAAGAAAAGGATTTTGAAAGACTGATGAATGATGCAGGCATCATACGCAACCGGCTTAAGATAAATGCAGCTATTGAAAATGCAAAGACTATTCTTACGCTACAAAAAGAATTTGGCACTTTTAAAAACTGGCTGGGGCATCATCACCCCAAATCAAGAGAAGAGTGGACAAAGCTTTTTAAAAAGACATTTAAGTTTACCGGCGGAGAAATTGTAAATGAATTTATTGTGAGTACCGGCTTCTTAACTGGCGCACATGATAAAGACTGCCCTGTTTATAAAAAAGTATTGAAAGCTAAACCTATGTGGCATGAGAAATAAGAAAACATGGCTGATGATTAAAGCGGGGCTGATTGTTTTATTCACTCTTGTGATTTTATTAATGCCCGTTGAAGACAGTTTCAGAAAATGGCTTCGCTTTAGTATGCTAACACTTTTTGTCGTAAGTTTTATTATTGATCTGAATAAATATAAGAGGGAGAAATAAATACGAAATCGAAATTATGGTTATTGGCAAAGGCTTTTTCAGTGCTGGTTTTGCTTACGGTGTTAATCTTTTTTACGCCAGCAGATCAATTCCAATTTTGGCTTTATACTGTTTCAACTTTTTTTATAGCCATCAGCCTGGTGATAGACATTTTTGAACTTAAAAAAAATAAAGATTAAAAAAATTGTAGTTATAGGACCCGAATCTACCGGCAAAAGCTCTTTATGCAAACAGCTTGCAGCTCATTACAAAACTATATGGGTTAAAGAATATGCCCGTGCGTATCTTTTAAAAAACGGAACTGACTATACTTTTGAAACCCTGCTGGATATTGCCAAAGGGCAGGTTGCCGAAGAAGAGTTAACCGTTGACCGTTGGTTGTTGGCCGAAGCCAGCACTGCCGAACAACGAACAACGAACAACGAACAACTCATTTTCATTGATACCAACATGTACGTGATGAAAGTATGGTGCGAATTTGTTTTCCATAAATGCCATCACTGGATATTAAACCGCATTGCAGAACGACAATACGACCTCTACCTGTTTTGTAATATCGATTTACCCTGGGTTAAAGATGAGCTGAGAGAATACCCTGATCTGGAGAGCAGGCAAAAACTTTATCATCATTATAAAGATATCCTCATTAATCATAACGTGCCCTGGGTAGAAATAAGTGGAACATATGAAGAGCGGTTGGCAAAAGCAATAGCAGCTGTCGAAGGCGCCTGACGGTTTGCAACCTCCTTGACACCTTATCGAATAATCGCCTGCACATCAGGGTCTCCTGCAAGGTTATTCATTTGCCTCAAAATATAATTTTTTCTTGCTACAGTATAGTTGCTGAAAGGTTTTTTTGAGAGTCGTTTGGGGCTAGGCAAAAAAGCTGCTATCTGTGCAGCTTCGGCCATCGTTAAATCTTTAGCGTCTTTGTTATAATATTTTTTTGCCGCTGCCTGAATACCAAAAACACCCGGCCCCATTTCCGCAATATTTAAATATCGTTCCAGTATGGTTCGTTTAGTCCAGAATGTTTCAATTGAAAAAGTAAAAAACACTTCAATTCCTTTTCTAAAAAATCCGCCGCCTTGGTACAAAAAAACATTTTTAGCAGTCTGCTGACTGATGGTACTTGCGCCACGTACTTTGTCGGGATGCTTTTTATTATACTTCATAGCGCCTTTTATCGCTTTCAAATCAAATCCATCATGATCGGGAAACTGCTGGTCTTCGCTGGCAATTACCGCCAGCTTTATACTGCTGCCCATTTCACTATAGCCGATATAATCTCTGTTTAAACCATAACCCTGTAAAGCACTGCCCGCCTGGGTTAAAGTAATCAGTGGATTAAATATTATACCCAGCAGTAGGTATAGGGTAGAAGATATATAGCCGATAAAAAAGACTTCCCTCAAAACTACTGCAATTTTTTTTACAACCTTTATATGGCGCAGCCAGAAATAATACAACAGCCCGACAACAAGCAGCACTACTAAAACAATCAGCATTTTTGTTTGCAGGTTTTCAACGGCGAAACCTACCACAGAAAACTTTTGAAAAATAAAGAAAAGGAACCAGCTTATATGTAATATAAAAATCCAGAAGAAGATTTTCTTTAATAGTAGCCATGTTTTTTTCATGCTCACTTGTTTATCGCAGTGCACTGCGGTGTTTTGATGCAATATAAATGATTACCGTTTCTCATTACTCATGTTCATGTAAACCAATTTGTATTTCTTACCTATAAGTAATCCTCCGCCACTTTTTTTCCCTTTGGCCATAAAATAACCAAGGGTGCCTAATCCAACTGATGCCAGCAATAAAGGCGCACTAAATTTTTCTTTGTCAAAAACATACACTGCACCACTGGCTAAAGTAAGCAGTACACCGCCACCCAATAATGCAGCACCGCTGCCTTTGGTATTAAAATTTGTTTTTTCTTTTTGGCCAATAGCCACTATTTGTTTGTAATGATATTTATATCGGTAACTGCCGGCCGTATCAATAATATAGGTACCAATGGTTGTTGGTATATAACGGATGATAAACTCCTGTAAGTACAATGTATCGTTTTTTATAGCGTTGATATGGGCGTTGATGTACGCTCCACTTTCGGCCGTAAATGAAATATCCATGCCGCTGTAAAAGGTAATTATTGTTTTGTTCTTCTTTTTAAGCTGAATAAAATCTGCCGTTTGTGAAAAGGAGGTTGTGGTGATGAAAAGTAAAAGTGACAGAATTAATTTCATGCAACAAATTAAATGGCAAATAATGGAAGACGTGATTTTAACTGTTATTTTTTTGCCAATGTATAAATTATACCAACCAGAATAACAACACCAAATATCAGGTATAATATACCCGATACCCGGTTGATGATAAGAATCACTTTATCGCTTAGTTTTTTTCCGATATAGCCTGCACCTAATACCTTGCCCACATCGGCTATCATATTAACACCCATACAGGTTGAAAAAATTATAACACGGTCGTAAAAAGAATATACAGACGCAAGCGATGCAGCCATAATAACCCAAAAGGAAATAACAGCCGGATTTAGCGTGTTGATTAGAAAGCCCGAACTCATTATGGCAAAATAGTTTGTGCGTTTTCCGGTGGGGGTATATTCATCGCCGGCAATTTCAACAGCTTCCCTTTGCTTACGGGGTTTTATTTTTTTAAGAAATGTAAAATAAATACCCATGCCAATTAAAAAACCGCAGCCAGCAATACCAATTGGAATTTTAAAATACAGTAATGTCTGTATAGCTTCGCTGAATCCATTGCTCAGAACCACCCATATCAAATCACTTATCCATACGCCTACAATAAAACTAAAGCCGCCCCGGCGACCGTGGTTTATGCTTTGTTTAATAATAGTAAATATTACCGGTCCCACCGAAAATATCAGCAGTAAACTTATTGCCAGGCCTTTTATAAACGCATCAATCATTTGCTAAATTTAAGAAACGATTCTTATTAAGATTCATTTAACAGTTTTGGTAACAATCTAAATTACAATTTCACGTTCAGTTATATAAATGTTTTTCTATGATTTGACGGCTACCCAAAAAATACGGCATTGTCTTTGTGATATTGTATTATAATGCCAACAGCTTCGTTCATTACTTAAATCAAAAAAAGAAAAACTTTTGAAAGCAATCAGAAAAACATCAGCCATTGTACTACTATCCCTTTTCTTTATCAATAAAAGCAGTGCACAGTTTTACAAAGACATGAGTGTTGGCCTTAACGGAGGTATATACGTTTATCAGGGCGATTTAACTCCCGAGCGATTCGGTTCTTCTACAACCATTCAGCCGGGTTTCTCAATTTTTGCCAAAAAACCTATCAACCATTTTCTGGCAGCACGTGTACACATCAGCATTGCCAGATTAAAGGGCGATGACAGCCGCTATGGCAAACCGGAATACAGGCAGCATCGTAATTTTTATTTTTCTACCCCGGTGAAAGAGTTTTCGGCGCAATTGGTCTGGAATATTTTTGGAAAGAATTATGAAGACAAAGGTATAATGCCTTATATTTTTTCTGGGGTAGGTGTTACCCACGTCTCTATCAAAAAAGATTACAGTCGTTTAGATACAGTATACTACAACAAAATCTCTTCGCCCATATATGACAATCTGGATATTGATAATGCTATGGGAACACCTGATGTGCTTTTATCGGTACCGGTTGGAATTGGCGCTGAACTGCCCATTTCTAATAGACTTTCGATAAACGTTGAAACCTCTTACCGGTTTATTTTTACTGATTATCTCGATGGATTCAGCCAAGCGGCTGGTCCTAAATACAAGGATCATTATCACAGTACTTCAGCTGGTATCATTTATAAATTTGGGAACAAAGACAAGGGAGTTGCTTGTCCTACAATCAGGCCTTAGGATATTTTTTCGCCTTTTAAAAATCTTTGCCAGTCATCAAGCATCCTGCCCTTAAGTACCCGTGGAAATTTATGTTGTCCGCCAATTTTTCCTTTGGCTTCCATAAATTCCATGAAAGTGCTCTCTGGTAATACTTTTACCATAACATCTTTTAATGCATGTTTACGTTCCACTTCATAATCATCATTCAATTCTTTCAACTTGGCGTCAATGCGTTGTTTAAGATCTTCTTCATCAACAATATCTTTTGTGGCCACATACCATTGGTGTGCAAAAAAAGTTCCATGCGGTACACCGGCAACCGTAAACTCAGGAATATAAATATTTAAATCTGATGCTACTACCTGTATAGCTTTATTCATATTATCAACACTTAAATGCTCGCCAACCATACTTAAAAAATGTTTGGTACGTCCGGTGATGACAATCTCACTTCTTTCTCGGTCAACCAATCGAACCGTATCACCAATGGCATAGCGCCATGCTCCGGCATTAGTGCTGATGAGGATGGAATAATCTTTGTTCTCCTCAATCTCATGAATCATGTATGCCTCAGGTTCTTCTACCATATTTCCATCAGCGTCAAAATTCTTTTGGTCAAAAGGAACAAACTCAAAAAACACATTATTGTTTAACGCAAGATGCATCCCTTTGGCATCCTGTCTGTTTTGAAACGCAAGGAATCCCTCACTGGCAAGATAGGTTTCAATATAAGTAAGCGGTTTGCCCATCAATTTATCAAAGCCTCTTTTATAGGGCTCCATCGCCACACCACCATGAACATAAAATGCCAGGTTTGGCCACATTTCATGAATATTCTTAAGCTCGTACTTTTCAATTATTTTTTCCATGCAGAGCTGTAGCCAGGCAGGCACACCCACAATAAAACCAATATCCCAGTTGGGTGCATTGTTCACTACTTCCTCTAATTTTTTTGCCCAATCTTTTTCTTTAGCAATTTTTTTTCCGGGCTTATACAGGCCAAGGCCCTGAAACCAGAATGGAATATTTTTTTGCTGAATGCCGCTGAGGTCACCGGCATAATAGGTTGGTCCTTTTTGCAGCTGTGTACTACCGCCCAATATCAGCCAACCTTTACCCACCGAACTTCTGGGTATATTAGTGTAACGCGTTAAGCTCAATAACTGGTTAAAACTGGTAACCGTATTGCTTCTGATTAGGTCTTTTGTAATGGGAATATATTTGCTGGTTGCATCACTGGTGCCGCTGCTGAGTGCAAAATATTTTATAACCCCCGGCCAACATACATCGGGGCTTCCGTCTTTGGCTTTATACCACCAAGCATCATAAATTTTATTGTAGTCGTATGTAGGCACGTTTTGTTGAAATTTCTTGCCGGGATGGTTACTCATTAATACATCATCAAAACGAAAACGTTGACCAAATTCCGTAAATCTTGCTTTTTTCAAAAGCTTTTTAAGCACTTTAATCTGCTGACTTCTGGGATTGCTTATAGGTATATTCAACGCACGGGCAATAGACTTAGGAAGCTTAATATCAAATAAAGGCATTGCAGTTATAAAGGTTAAAGAGCGCAAAGATAAACAAAAAGCCACTTATCTGTCCTGTTCTAAAGGTGGATAGGAACAAAGAAGAAGTAACTAATTTATCATTAAATTTGTTGCCTACTAAAAAACGAAGTTATATGAAGAAGATTTTAATTATGGCTGTGCTTTCGCTCAGCCTGTTTAGCGCAAAGGCCGATGAAGGCATGTGGTTACCTATGTTGTTAGGTAAGCAAGTTTATGCCGATATGGTAAAAAAGGGTTTAAAGCTTACACCTGAACAATTGTATTCCATCAACAAGTCGTCGCTTAAAGATGCTATTATAATTTTTGGCGGAGGTTGTACCGGTGAAATTGTAAGTAGCCAGGGATTAATTTTTACTAATCACCATTGCGGTTATGGAGCTATTTCGGCAGCCAGTACTGTTGATCACAATTATTTAAGAGATGGTTTTTATGCCTTTAATAAAGGCCAGGAGTTACAAAGTAAACTAACGGTGCAGTTTTTAGATCGCATTGTAGATGTTACCAAAGAAGTGGAAGATGCGCTGAAAGGATTGAGCTGGGAAGAAAGAAATAAAAAAATTACAGAAGTATATAAGGGTATTACTGATAAAGCGGCCGATAAAGAAAACGAATTGGCTGGCAGAATTTACGCTATGTTTAAAGGCAACCAACACATCATGTATGTTTATAAAACCTACAGAGATATACGCCTTGTGGGCGCACCTCCAGAGAGTGTAGGTAAGTTTGGTGGCGATACAGATAACTGGGAGTGGCCACGCCATACCGGTGATTTTTCTGTTTTTCGTGTATACACAAGCAAAGATGGTAAGCCTGTTGAGTACAACCAAGACAATGTACCCATGAAGCCGAAACATTTTTTACCTGTAAGCATCAAAGGTTTTAAAGATGGTGATTTTGCCATGATTTACGGCTACCCGGGCGGCACCAACCGTTACGAAACCAGCTATGGTATTAAATTGAAAAACGAAATTGAAAATCCTTCTTTGGTAGGTCTGCGTGATGTGCGTTTAAAATACATGTACGAGCAAATGATTAAAGACCCTGCGGTAAAACTTAAGCTATCGGATAATTACGCCGGTGTTGCCAACTACTGGAAATTTTTTGATGGCGAAACCAAGCAGCTTATCAAGTATAAAGTGTTTGACCAAAAACAGGTTTACGAAAATAAATTTTCGGCATGGGCAAAAGGTAAGCCGGAGTATGAAAATATTATGACCGACTATGCAAAAAATTATGCCGATTGGACACCTTATGCCAAGCAACGCAGTTATCTTATTGAAGGTATATTAGGC
>JBBKXU010000361.1:0-4287 GCA_037969645.1 Ferruginibacter sp.
GTTTGGCACATACCCAACTTCTGTACAACGCCATAACGGAGATGTAGTTGCTTTTTTTGGCGGCTGGACGAGATGCAGCAGCGTGGCTTTCACCGTTGGTGTGGGCAAAGCAATAAGTACTGATGAAGGAAAGACATTTACAAAAGTTGGTAAAGGTGGTCCCATAATTCCGTTTACACCCGATGAGCCATTTATAATCAGTGGTCCTAAAATCAGAAGGTTCAACGATACCTGGTATCTGTTTTATATTGCTGGAAAAAAATGGGTGATGGATAACGGCAAACCAGAACCGGTTTATCGAATAAGGCTGGCAACTTCAACTGATGGAATTAACTTTACCAAGCATGGCAAAGATCTTATAGAAACCCGCATTGAAGAAAATGAAGCACAGGCTAGTCCCGATGTAATTTTTTGGGAAGGAAAGTATCATATGTTTTTCTGTTACCGGCATAGCACCGATTACAGAGAAAATCAGAGAGGCTATAAAATAGGATATGCTTCTTCAACCGATTTAATTAACTGGGTAAGAGAAGATGATAAAGCCGGAATAGGAATTTCAAGCGATGGCGATTTTGACAACGAATCAATTGCGTATCCGCATGTATTTGAGCTGGACGGCAGCCTGCATATGCTTTATCTGGGTAATCAGGTAGGGCGTTTTGGATTTGGCTGGGCTAAACTGGATATCTAAATTAATAAAACAGAAGATTTTGAAATGGAAAAAAATCGGGAAGATATTTGATCCCACAGAACATAAACTGGCAAACAATTGTGTAGATTTTGCACAATCGCCACAGGTTTTAGAATTCGATGATTATGTAAGAATTTATTTTTCAACAAGAGAAAAAGATGCGTCTGGAAAATTTATCAGTCATATTTCCTTTGTTGAAATGGATAAAGAATTTACTGAAATTTTGAAAGTATCAGATCATACCATCATACCAATGGGTGGGCTGGGCTGTTTTGATGAGCATGGTATTTTCCCCTTTAATGTATTAAGAGATGGCAACCGTGTGTTAGGTTTTATCGGCGGCTGGAACAGGAGAGTTAGTGTAGACATTGAAACGTCCATTGGTTTGGCAATCAGTAATGATAACGGATTAACTTTTGAACGAATTGGCGATGGTCCGGTGGTGGCTCCAACATTAGAAGAACCGTTTTTAGTAGGCGATCCCTTTGTGTTGAAATTGAAGGATGCATACCACATGTGGTATATTTATGGTACCAGGTGGATACAAAATCCAGATAAAGACGTTAAAGAAAGGGTTTATAAAATTGCTCATGCTGTTTCAACCGATGCAATAAACTGGGTTAAAACCAATCGTCAGATAATTGATGACAAGCTGAATGAAAATGAGTGTCAGGCTTTACCTACGGTTATTTTTCACGATGGTAAATACCATATGCTGTTTTGTTATCGGCAGGCCATTGGGTTTAGAGAAAACAGTAAAGACGCTTATAGACTTGGGTATGCATTTTCGAACGATGGATTAAGCTGGACAAGAGACGATGCCAACGTTGGTATTGATACAACGCCCGGCGGTTGGGATTCGGATATGATGTGCTATCCGCATATTTTTAGCTGCAACGGAAAAGTGTACTTATTGTACAACGGCAATAATTTTGGTAAAACAGGGTTTGGATTAGCAGTGTTGGAAGAAAATTAAATTTTGCATGAATACGAAAGCTCAATTACGATTTGCGTTTTATGTTTCGGGTAATGCCTCCAGGTTGCTGAAGGTAATTGAGCAGTTTCCCTTATTGATAGGTAGTACTTATATCGTAATAAACGATGAAGCACCAAACGAGCAATTGAGCAAGCAACTGGCCGAAAGGAAAGTTGAATATATTGAATTCAGTTATAAAGAAAAGGGTTTAAAAGGGAAAGATAAGAATACCTATATTTCCAATCTGCTGTTGCAGAAATTCAATGAAAATAAAATAGATTATTCCTTTTGTTTTGGCAGCAGAATATTAACCGGAGAGTTACTTAATGTCTATAGGAACCGGATAATTAATTTTCATCCGGCTGTTTTACCCATGTTTCCTGGGGTAAAATCAATTGACCAGGCATTGCAGGCGAAGGCTTCTATTTTGGGTAACACGGCACATTTCGTTGATGCCGGAACAGATACGGGGCCGGTAATCATGCAAAGTACCATGCACGCTAAAAAATTTAAAGATTATGAAGATGTGCTAAGTTTGCAATTGCCCATGATTAACCAAATTTTTTGCTGGATAAATGAAGGCAGAATAGTTGTGGAGGATAATAAAGTAAAAATCCTGAATGCAGATTACAATCAGACTAACTTTTATCCTGAATTAGAAAATAAATAAAAGCAGTTTTTAAATATGAGTAACGAGAGAGATTACAATAAAGAATACAAAGACAATGAACGTAAATATTTTTATGGGTTCGATATTGATGTGATGCACCCCTTCATGCTTAAATCATTTATACCGTTTTTTAGAGAAGGTAGTATGCTGGAGTTGGGAAGCTTTAAAGGAGAGTTTACTAAAAGATTGCAACCGTTCTTTAATGACATCACCTGTGTAGAAGCTTCTGATGAAGCAACCGATGAAGCAAGAAAAATGCTGGGCGATAAAGTGCAGTTTCATAATGCATTGTTTGAAAACCTTACATTGCCAAAAAAGTATGATAATATAGTATTGACGCATGTTTTGGAGCATATTGATGACCCTGTTGCGTTAATGAAAAAAATTAATGATGAGTGGCTTACTGATACCGGTCGTTTCTTTTTGGTGTGCCCTAATGCAAATGCGCCTTCAAGGCAAATTGCCGTAAAAATGGGTTTAATATCTCATAATGCCGCTGTTACGCCAGGCGAAAAAGAACATGGGCATGTGATTACTTATTCACTGGATACTTTAGAAAGAGATGCAAAAGCTGCCGGACTACATGTTGTACATCGTTCAGGTATATTTTTTAAAGCATTGGCAAATTTTCAGTGGGACAGGTTATTACAAACCGATATTATTTCTGAAGAATATTTGCAGGGCTGTTTCGAATTGGGACAGATATACCCGGATTTGTGTTCAAGTATATTTCTAATGTGCGAAAAAGGAAATAAATAATGAAAGCTCCTTTACTGTCGGTTTGCCTCATTACCTACAACCAGGCCGGTTTTATAAAACAGGCCATTGAAAGTATTTTGATGCAAAAGACAAGTTTCGATTTTGAAATAATCATCGCAGATGATTGTTCAACGGACGGAACAACCGACATCGTAAAAAAGTACGCAAAGGAGCATACCAAAAAAATACGCACAATTATTCATGAAAAGAATGTAGGTCCTGCTGATAATTATTTAACCTTGTTGCGGGCAGCCACGGGAAAATATATTGCCTACCTGGAAGGAGACGACTACTGGATTGATGACCGAAAACTAGATCGGCAAGTAAAATTTCTAGAGGCAAATACTAAATACTCCCTATGTTTTCACAGCGTTTACAATCTGGTTAAGGGCAAAAGGACTAAACCACTTTTGGAAGATCCGCCGGATACAACAGATATTAATTATTTACTGTCTAATGCCGGTTACATTAATACGTTTACCATTGTTTACAGAAATAATCCGCATATAATAAATGTGCTTAGAAAGCTTGTTGATTGCCCTTTTGGTGATTTTATCACTTTTATTGCAGCAGCACAACTTGGGTTGATAAAATTTATGCCCGAAAGGATGGGGGTTTACAGAATACATACATCAGGACTTTGGTCTACCATGGAATTTAAAAAGATTTTTGAAAAAACTTTGATTGGTTATAGAATGCTGTTTGCTCACCTGCCAGCCGAGCAGGCAAATATGCTTAAAGTAAGATATCTCCTTACTTTGGAAGCATATTTTTTGCAAGATAATGTTACGTATAGTGAAGAGGAATTAAGCAAGTTGTTAATTGCTGAAATGCATATTGAACCCTATGTGTTGACTTTTTTAAAACAAAATTGTGAGGAGAGAAAAAAGGCTATTCATTATACCAGCCGGGTTCCTTTTCAAATTCTTCTTAAATCGCTGCAACAAAAACTGTATAACAGGTTTTCTTAAAAGGAAAGAAAAAATTAATGACAAATAACGATTACGATAAGGATGACAGCAATTACCTGCAGGCCAACCCAACCTGGCATATAGAAGATTCTCCCTGGAAAGCCACACAGATTTTGAAAATGCTTGATCGCAACAAACTGCAACCAAAATCAGTTGTTTAGATAGTCTGCGGCGCCGGTGAAATATTGAATCAGATGCAGCAGCGGAGGGAAGATAAAAC
>JBBKXU010000362.1:0-3263 GCA_037969645.1 Ferruginibacter sp.
TTCGTATCATATTCAGCGCATTCATAGCCGTTAACTGAATGTTTCTCGTTCTGTCGAAACGAAAATATAGTTTTTGTGCCTGTATATTGTCTTTGTTACCCACGGCTATCCAAACAGTACCAACAGGCTTATCGGCCATGCCGCCATCGGGTCCCATAATGCCCGAAACCGCAATTACGTAATCAGACTTAATGTTTTTCAGTGCGCCAGCCGCCATTTGTAAAACAATCTCCTCACTTACCGCTCCCTTGGTTTCCAGCGTCTCATTATCAACCTGCAACAGATCTTTCTTGGCTTGGTAAGAGTAACTCACCACACTGCCGTCGTAAAAAGCTGATGAGCCGGCGATAGAGGTTAACAGGTGAGAAATATATCCGCCCGTACAACTTTCGGCGGTACACATAGTCTTGCCTTTAGCTAATAATAATTTACCAACCACATTTTGCATGGGTTCATCTGTATCGGTTACTAAATGATCAGCAACAAGTGCTTTAAGCTTTTCAAATAAAGCATGAATTTCGTTTTCTGTTTTTGCTGCATCAAAACCCGTGGCCGATAAACGTAACCTTACCATACCATAATTAGGTAGGTAAGCCAGCTTTATATGCTTGGGAAGCGCTTCTTCAAAATCGATTATCAGCTCTGCTAAAAAACTTTCGCCAACACCGGCGGTTAACAATGTTTTATGAATGATTGCGGGGAATTTAAATTGCTGTAATAGCATTGGTATTACATCATCTTCCATCAAGCCCTTCATTTCATGGGGCACGCCGGGCATGCTTACAAATACTTTTCCATCTTTATTAAAAAGCATTCCCGGTGCTGTACCTCGCTTGTTTAAAAACACGGCACAAACATCCGGCACTTCGGCCTGTTTTAAATTGCGTTCAATAATTGGCCTGCTTAATTTGGTAAAAATGTCTACTACATTTTGCCGGGTTGGTTCATTTATAATCATCTTTCCACCAAAATATTTGCATAATAACGGTTTAGTAATGTCATCGGCAGTAGGACCTAATCCGCCGGTTAGTAAAATAATATCAGCATGTTTTTGTTCTTCATCAAGGGCGGTCCAAATTTCGTCCCACACATCTGCAACTGCCACCCGGCGCACAACACGTATGCCTGCTTTGTTCAGTTCCTGTGCCATCCAGGTGCTGTTTGTGTCAATTACTTGTCCTATTAAAAGTTCGTCGCCGATGGTGATGATAGAAGCCTGTACCATGTATAGATTTAAAAAGATTAATTTTATTGCAAGATAAGTTAAGTATGAAAACATTTTTTTTGATTTTTAGTTTATTGCTGAGCACTATTTCTTTTTGTCAGCCTGCAGAAACCCGTTTATCAACTGCATTTAAAATTTTTGAAAAAGACGCACAGTTTAAGCACGCTTTAATAAGTCTGTATGTGGTGGATGGCAAAACCGGCAAAGTAGTCTTTGATAAAAATTCGCAAATAGGATTAGCACCAGCCAGTTGTTTAAAAGTAGTTACCAGTGGAGCAGCTTTAGCATTGTTGGGCAAAGATTACCGGTATAAAACGGAGTTTGGTTACGATGGAAATTTTATCGTTAAACCTTCCGGAGATCCAACGCTTGGCAGTTGGAGATGGGAAGGAACAAAAGAGGAAGGGATTCAACAAAGGATATCTGCATCGTTAAAAGAGAAAAATATTACATCAATTTCAGGTGCTATTAAAATAGATGATGCTAAATGGGAAACACAGGCCACACCGAGAGGCTGGACCTGGGAAGACATTGGAAATTATTATGGTGCTGGTGCAAGAGCACTAAACTGGCACGAAAATCAATATGATATTATTTTAAAGCCCGGAAAAAGCGTTGGAGATTCTGTAGAAATTGCTTCAACAGAACCAGATATTTCCCCTGTGGGTTTAATCAGCGAACTAACTGCCGGAAGATCTGGCAGCGGCGATAACTCAGTTATTTATTTACCCGAAGGCGGATTGACCGGATACATTAGAGGAACAGTACCTGCCGGCAACAAAACATTTAAAGTTTCAGGCGCAATGCCCGATCCTTCGGCTGTATTTAGAACGAGTCTTCAAAATCTGTTTAACCAAAATATTGCTGCAGTTGAGCAAAAAGAAAAGCCTGCAATTTACAAATCGTTGCTAACACATTCTTCACCGCCGCTTGATAGTATCAATTACTGGTTTCTACAAAAAAGCGTAAACCTTTACGGCGAAGCCTTTGTAAAGACTATGGCTTACGAAAAGAATGGCTTTGGTGCAACCGAAGCAGGCATCGATATTATTAAAGATTTCTGGAGCAAAAACGGCATTGAAAATTCGGCACTATACATGAAAGATGGCAGCGGTCTCTCGCCGGCCAACAGGGTTACCACCAATGCGCTTGTAACGATCATGCAGTTTGCTAAAAAACAAAACTGGTATTCATCTTTTTACAATGCGCTGCCCGAGCAGAACGGTATTAAAATGAAATCGGGCTATATTGGTGGCGTAAGAAGTTACACTGGATATATCAAATCAAAATCGGGAGAAGAATACATATTCTCTTTCATCATTAATAATTTTGATGGAAGTCCCGGCACGGTCAGAGAAAAAATGTGGAAACTGCTGGATATATTGAAGTAACTTTAAGGCTCATCCAAAACTAAAAATAATGGCAGATCAAAATTTAAAAAACCATGCAAGGTTTGTTCCACTTTATCATTTTATTACACCGATAATTATACTGGCTTTAATAGTAGGTTCTGTTGTTGGGCTGGTTCAAGCTTGCTGTGCCTGCTCTGGTGGTACTTGCACGGACCATGGCGGTTTACATAATGCACTGCTGCTGTTTTGTACCAGTATTGTACTCCTGATTGTATGGTTTTACAGCCGTGCCTTTGCTTTAAAGGCTCAGGACAGGGCCATACGTTCCGAAGAAAATATGCGCCATTTTATTGCAACCGGTAAGCCATTAGACAGCCGCTTAACTATGCGTCAGATCGTTGGCCTTCGTTTTGCAGGTGATGATGAATTTGTTGCTTTGGCGAAACAAGCTGTTGATGAAAACCTGACTGAGAAGCAGATAAAAATGGCAGTGAAGAACTGGAAGGCAGATAATGACAGAGCATAATTAGTTGATAATGATTAATGGATAATTGATAATGTATTTATCGACAACTACTTTACCTAAAAATTAGGGTATTAGAATTCGAAAAAATTATCAATTATCCATTTTTAAATTATCCATTCACAAAGTATCCCGACAACTTCTCCTTTAACACTTCTGGCAT
>JBBKXU010000363.1:0-14953 GCA_037969645.1 Ferruginibacter sp.
GTGGTGCCATTGGTATTATCGTTGCAATTGTAAGTGTGTTGATGACTGGTGGAGAAGAAGGAATGTATGTCGCTGCCGGTATATTCGTTATAGGCGGCGGAATGTTCTACTTGTTTTACAAGGTATTTTTTTCACACATAATTCTGGCCAATCGTTTAAATAAAACAGGTATTCCCGGTAAAGCTGTTGTTAAAGAAGTAAGGGATACGGGAGTTACGATAAATAACAGTCCGCAGGTAAAATTAGTGCTGGAGATAAAAAATGCTTCGGGACAAAAGTATACAAATACTATCCGCACGTTGGTCTCCCGGCTGCAACCGGATATGTTTCAACCAGGTATGACTATTCCCGTTTTAATTGATCCAAAAAACGAGCAGGTTGTTGTGATTGATTATAGCGGAGATCAACTGCCTAAGTACAATAACAGCATGAACAGTGCTGATCAACAAAAAATGAAAGATGACCTGATGAAATTTAATGATGACGATACTTATATAAGAAACAGCGGTAAATCGGCCAGAGCAATTGTAAAAAAATATACATGGCTGGGCGTAAACATTAACGGCAATAATCCTTTTGCCGAACTGGAGATAGAAGTGATGCCAGACGATAAACCTGCTTTTGCAGCGATAGTTAAAGGTGCTATCAAAGAAGAATCAGTGCCAAAATATCAGCCCGGCGAAGAAATTTTTGTTAAGTATGATATTTACGATTTAACGAAGGTTGCGATTGATCACTCATAATTTAGTTAAAGGGCAACTAGCTCCGAATGCGGCACTATACAAAATTTGTATTTCTCTTCCTAGTCACCAACGAAGATGTTTTCGTTAAAAGGTTCGGACTTTTATATATAAAAAAGCCTCTCCAAAAAGGAAAGGCTTCTCAATTGTTATGATGCTGTAGGGGAAGGGATCGAACCTTCACGAGGCAGTTAGCTGTAACACAAAGTTCGGTGGTCGACCCCGGTCGAATTGATATTGCTATCAAGACGGCTCTATGCTACGTTTATCCTGTGATCCTCACCCCCGAGACAAGGGGGCATGTCTGCCATGCTTACGCAATTTCATCACCCCACAATTTGTTCCGATCTATACCGGATTGCGTTGATAACACAAAACTAAGGGAAAACATCGATACGTTTAATATTTTTTATTAAATATTTGGAAATTATAGAAATAATTCAAATATTTGCATGTTGAATTAAATATTGTTTAAAAACTAGTTATAAAATGGCTGCCAAATTAAATCTTGA
Source organism: Ferruginibacter sp. (assembly GCA_037969645.1). Classification (GTDB taxonomy): domain Bacteria; phylum Bacteroidota; class Bacteroidia; order Chitinophagales; family Chitinophagaceae; genus Ferruginibacter. The sequence continues at coordinate 1,253 of JBBKXU010000363.1, forward strand.
CAAACTCGATCTTCAGATCATTCATGAAATGATGGAGACCTCGGAGATATCTTATGCCGAACTGGGGAAAAAACTTTTTGTAAGTGGCGGTACGATTCACGTACGCATTAAAAAGTTGCAGGAATCCCGCATTGTAAAAGGTACTAAGATGGATGTTGATATCAAACAACTGGGTTATGATATCACTGCTTTTGTAGGTATTTATCTAGAGAAGAGTTCGTTGTATGATGCTGTTGCGAAGGAGCTGATGAATATACCGGAAATTGTGCGGTTGAATTATATCACCGGTAACTACAGTATGTTTATTGAAATTGTTTGTAAAGATATTGGCCAGCTACGTTTTGTTTTGCACGACGAGCTGCAGAAGATAAAGGGAATAGAACGAACAGAGACTTTTATTTCGCTGGAAGAAGGTTTTAACAGGAATGTCAGAGTAGCGCCTCAAGAATGAATTGAAGATGAATTGATGATGTAAAGACTTTAACATTTAAAGAATTCACCTCATCATCAAATTTCCAAATCATTCCTTCACATCTACCGCATCCCTCAACCCATTACCCAACAAATTAAACGCCAATACCAGCAGCATAATGGCAAATCCGGGGATTAAAGCCAGCAATGGATTATTAGTAATGATAAAATTGTAATTCTCTTTTATCATCAATCCCCAGCTTGGTTGTGGCGGTTGAATACCGATACCGAGAAAACTTAAACCTGCTTCAATAATAATAGCCGTGGCAAAATTAGCGGCAGCTATAACCATCACCGGTCCCAGTATATTTGGTAAAATATGACGGAGAATAATTCGGCTGTCTTTAAAACCCAATGCCCTTGCGGCTTGTACGTATTCCATTTCTTTAATAGCCATCACCTGCCCACGTATTAACCGGGCCACGCTAACCCACATGGTTAGGCCAACTGCAATAAAAATTTGCCAGAAACCTTTTCCCATAGCCATCGTGATGGCAAACACCAGCAACAAAGTAGGGATGCTCCAGGTAACATTCACCAGCCACATAATCACTTCGTCAACCCAGCCACGGTAGTAGCCGGCCAGTGCTCCTAGGATAATTCCGATTGTTAAGGAAATTAATACAGCAATCAAACCCACAGCCAGACTCACTCTAGTGCCAATGATTAAGCGGCTTAAAATATCCCGGCCGAATTTATCGGTACCTAACCAGTATTTTTTGCTGGTGATATTTTTTTGAATAGAGGTTGGATTATTATTAGTTAGTTGGTTGATGGAATAGTATTGAACTACAGATGTGTCATCATCAATAAATTTATTTATCAGCAAGCTATCGCCGATAATGTTGTAGCCTTTTATCGGTACTAATTGAAAATTATTTCTTTTACCGCTGATAACATAATTGAGCCAATTGCCATCAGTTTTTTTGTGGTCATCGATTTTTAAAAACTCTTGTGTGTAGCCCGGCTTTTTTGCCTGTATCTCTACAGTTTGTAAATCTGCATTAGGCGAATTATCAGGGGCAATTACATATCCAAATATTGATATTAAAACCACTAATACAATTACAACCAACCCAAACAAAGCGCCACGGTTTTTTTTGAGTCGTTTCCACATGGCTGCTTTAAATGAAAAATTGGTTTGAGTCATGCTGTAAATTACTAATTCGGAATTTTATTTAACTTTTCTTTCTTTCCAACTGTAGCTGCCAAATTTACCCAGCCAGCCAGCGATAACGGTATATATAATATGAAAGGGCTGCATCACTGGAAATAACCAGAGCATACTTAGTTTGCCGAAGAATTTTGCGACAGGATAAAGGAAGACTAGTTCAACGCAGGTTTTAATCAGCAACAATTCCAACCATAGATGAAATATCGAATATTGGGTGCTGGTAAATACAGCAATAATTGGTAAAATCAACAGGGTAACATTAACTAGGTAAACCAGCAACAGTACGCCAAAAATTCTTTTATCATCATACTTATCAGCCTTGCTGGCCCAGCGTATGCGTTGGTTAAAAAATTCGGCTATTGAATTTACAGGTGCAGTTTGCACAATCACTTCTTTTGATTTTAAGAACATCACTTTATCAGGATATCGATTGTAAATTTTATGCATTAGTAGCATATCATCGCCGCTGGCAATTTTATCTATACCGGCATAGCCGCCTACTTCTTCAAAAGCTTTTTTGGTATAAGCCATATTAGCGCCATTGCACATGCTGTGTATTTTTTTATTTACTGATGAACCGGTTATTCCCTGCAGGGTCATAAAATCAAGCGCCTGGAAAAACTCAATAAACTTATTGCTGCAGTCAATAGCAACAGGTGCTGCAATAAAAGCTGGCTGGTGTTTTTCATAAAAAGCTGCAATGGTTTGTAGCCAGCTATCTTTAACAAAGCAATCTGCATCGGTAGTAACTATCAATTCTCCCGAAGATTGCTGTATGGCTATTTCAATCGCTTTCTTTTTATACGAATTCAAATTATTCGATACGAAATCCTCTAGTGAAATAAGTTTTACATTTTTATCGGTATAGCTTTTAACAATGCTTGCGGTCTCATCAGTTGAATGATCGTCAACCACCAGCACTTCAAATAAATGAGCTGGGTAAGATTGTCGCACAATTGACTCAAGACAAGCTCCCATATTTTCTTCCTCATTCCGGGCAGGTATAATAACCGAAATTTTTGTTGAAGCTATAAAATCTGCATTCGGCCCTCGATAGCTATCGGGACTGAAATCTATAATCGATATCCAGCTTTTCCAATAGTAGAGGATAAGCAGCGTGTATAAGCCGAAAATGAGCGATAAAATGATGAATAAAGCCTGTTGCATAATGATTTGCAGTACAAGAGTGCGACGCCAATGAAGTTGCCAGAAGCAGTACCGTTGGGTACAAAAATAAATTTTTACGAACCAAAATAAGCATTATCTTTGTTTAGTTGCATAAACAACTATATGTCAAACAACCAATTTAAGAAAGGGGAGCTCTACAGCTTTATTACAGGTAAAGCCAGTACCGCTATTGGCAGACGGTTACAGAAGAACTTTAAACAGGCCGAAATCGAAATAACTATCGAGCAATGGAGTGTTTTATATCATTTGTGGAAAATGGACGGTATTAGTCAGCAGCAACTATGCGAAGCAACTTTTAGAGATAAACCCAGCATTACAAGACTGGTCGACAATCTGGAAAAATTAAAACTGGTAAAACGAAACGCTTCAAAAGAAGATCGCCGTATTAATATGATTGTGCTAACGGCCGAAGGAAAGGAGCTGGAAGAGAAGTGCATGGAAATTGCAAACAATACTTTGAATGAAGCCTTAAGCGGAGTAACCCATGGACAGGTAGAAATTGCAAAGGAAGTGTTGCAGATGGTATATGATAATTTAAAGTAGGAACGTTACTCGTTTCTTGTTTCTCGTTGGGCTGTTGTTCATGTTGAGTATCCTTAAATACTGAAACTAACGAAAAACTTAGAACCAGAAACCAGAAACATCATTTTAGATAAATAAAGTTCAAAATTTTTAAAAAATATATTATGAGCACAACAACCGCAACCACTACCCCCCTTAAAGGCGGCGAATGGTTAATTAAAGAAAGCAATCCTTTTGAAACCTATACTCCCGAAGATTTTAACGAGGAGCAAAAAATGGTAAAGGATATGTGTCTTCAGTTTTTAACAACTGAGGTAATTCCTATTGTTGATCGTATTGATAAGATGGAAGAAGGTTTAATGCCGAGTTTGATGGTAAAAGCCGGAGAGCAGGGCTTATTGGGCGCTTCTATACCCGAAGATTTGGGCGGACTGGGAAAAGACTTTATCACGTCAACCCTTGTTAACGAAGGTTTGGGTGGTGGCTTTTCGTTTAGTGTGGCCATTGCAGCACATACTGGTATTGGTACATTACCCATTTTATATTTTGGTACCGAAGCACAAAAGAAAAAATATATTCCAAAACTTGCCAGCGGTGAGTGGAAGGGAGCATATGGTTTAACAGAACCTAATAGCGGAAGTGATGCATTGGGTGCTAAAACATCTGCTATTTTAAGTGAAGACGGGAAAAACTATATTCTCAACGGACAAAAATGCTGGATAACGAATGGTGGTTTTGCCGATGTATATACCGTGTTTGCTCAAATTGATGGGGATAAATTTTCTACGTTTATCGTAGAGCGTGGTATGGAAGGGTTTACACAAGGACCAGAAGAGCACAAGATGGGCATTAAAGGTTCTTCTACAGTGCAATTGTATTTCCAGGATTGTAAAGTACCGGTTGAGAATTTGCTGGGTGAGATTGGAAAGGGCCATATTATCGCCTTTAATATTTTAAATATAGGCCGTTTAAAACTGGCTGCTGCTGCAATCGGTGCTTCCAAATGGGCATTAACCGATTCTGTAAAGTATGCCAATACCCGTGAGCAGTTTAAAGTGCCCATTGCAAGCTTTGGCGCTATAAAATATAAACTTGCCGAAATGGCTACCCGCATTTTCGTAAGCGAAAGTGCTTTATACCGCACCAGCAAATGGGTTGATGATAAAGAAACCGAACTGGCTGCTGCCGGTAAGACTTTTGCAGAAGCGTTATTGGGTGCAGCCGAAGAGTATGCTGTTGAGTGTGCGGTATTAAAAGTACATGGCAGCGAAGTGTTGGATTACGTGGTTGATGAGGGCGTGCAGGTACATGGTGGCAATGGCTACAGTGACGAATACTCCATCAGTCGTGGATACAGAGATAGCCGTATTAACCGTATTTACGAAGGCACCAATGAAATTAACCGCCTGTTGAGTGTAGATATGATTTTGAAAAGAGCAATGAAGGGCAAACTTGATCTGATGGGTCCGGCCATGGCTGTTAGTAAAGAGCTGATGAGCATTCCGGAATTTGGAAATGATGATGAAACTCCGTTTGCCAAAGAGCGCAAGACGATCGTGAATATGAAGAAATGTATTTTAATGGTTGCTGGCGCTGCAGTGCAAAAACTGATGATGAAATTGAGTGATGAACAGGAAATACTGATGAATATTGCTGATATGGCGATTGAAACATTCGAGGCAGAGAGTACTTTGTTACGTGTGATGAAGATGGCCGACAAACAGGGCGAAGCCGATTCGCAAAATCAAATTGATATGATGCGTGTTTATTTAAACGATGCCAATGACAGGGTAAACAAAGCCGGTAAAGAGGCCATCAATGCTTTTGCAAGCGGCGATGAGCAACGCATGATGCTGTTGGGTTTAAAGCGCTTTACTAAAACTGAACCCTTTAACAGCAAAGATGCCCGTCGAAGAATTGCAGATAAGTTAATTGCAGAAAATAAATATCCCTGGTAAGCAGTGATAGCCAATATTGATCAACCCACCTCTTAAGAGGTGGGTTTTTTATTAAACATAATCAAAATAAAGCAATTCATTTTGCCGCTACCAATTTTGCTGCCGTAAATTTGCAACTGTAATGGATAACTTATCAGAACAAAAACGTAATCAGCGTCAAATAGCCATCTGGCTTTTAATTGGTGTGGGCATGATTGTGATTCAGGTTTTAATTGGTGGTATAACCCGCTTAACCGAATCGGGTCTTTCTATTACTGAATGGAAGCCTATAACCGGCTCGTTACCTCCATTGAACGATATGGCCTGGCAGGCTGAGTTTGATAAGTATAAGGTAACTGATCAGTTTAAATATGTGCATCAGGATTTTACTTTATCCGAATTCAAATTCATTTTTTTCTGGGAGTGGTTTCACCGCACCTGGGCAAGATTGATGGGACTGGTATTTTTATTTGGCTTTATTTATTTTATTGCAAAGAGGAAGTTTGATAAGGGAATGATAAGGCCAATGATCATCCTTTTTTTGCTTGGTGGATTTCAGGGTTTCATTGGTTGGTTTATGGTAAAGAGCGGTCTGGTACCAGAAAAATATTTTGTTGGTCATGTTGAACTTACCACGCACTTAATTGCAGCGCTCGGATTGTTATGTTACACGCTATGGTTTGCGTTAAGTCTTTTAGTTAAGGATGAACAGAAACTGGTTAACCCAAAACTGAAAAACTTTTTATTACTGATTTTAGTTGTCCTTTTTTGTCAGTTAATATACGGAGGATTTATGGCTGGCCTTAGAGCTGCGGTTACTGCGCCTACCTGGCCTGATATTAATGGAAGCATGTTACCTGCCGGCATGAATGAGCTTACGCCGTTTTCAAAAAACCTAGTCGCCAATCCTATAACCATTCATTTTATACATCGTGGACTGGCTTATGTTTTAATTGTATTAATTGGTATGTGGTGGTTTGCATCACGATTAGTTTTGTCTAATAGATTATTCAGCAGGCTACGTAACATCGTTGTGCTATTGGTTCTGTTGCAGGTTTTACTGGGTATTTTAACGGTGCTTAATGCAACTACGCCAAACAGTCTGGTTTTGTTTGGGGTGTCGCACCAGTTTGTTGCTATGGTATTGCTGATGATAGTTGTTTCGCTGATTTTTATTGTAAGGAAAAAACAGAGAGTATAATATCTCTGGCGGAAGATGTGTTTGTACAATGTAGGTTTATGTTGTATTTTTAAGCAACACCCTTAATCATGAAGCAAATACTGAAAGACATTTATTATTCCTTTCCCATTCAGCTTTTTATTCTTCATTTTAGAAAGTTTCAGGTGTTATTGGTGTTTTGGTATGTGCTTGGCAGTACTGTCAACAGCGGCTTAATGAAAAGTTACGGTGCAGATGGTCTTTTCTTTGCACCCGAGTATCTTGGCCAGGTAAATGTTTTAAGTGCGGCCATTGTTGGAATTGCTTTGGGTGTTTTTATGATGAGCTGGAACATTACTACTTTTATTTTGCATAGCAAACGATGCCGATTCCTGGCAACTTCAACCCAACCATTTTTAAAATATTGCATAAACAATGCAGTGTTGCCCCTGTTGTTTCTTGGCTTTTACTTTTTTAAACTAATTCTTTTCGACAGACAAAAAGAGCTGATGGATGTTGGCGAAGTCGCTTTAATAATTGCAGGCATCTTAGCAGGCTTTATTTTAATTCTTGCTATTTCCTTTGCATATTTTTTTGGAGCCGAAAAAACAATTCAACGAACCATAGCACCCATTGTTGATACAGCGCAGCATTTTAATTATAATTATCATAGCAGCCAGGAGGAAAGAGAGAATCCCGGATTAAAAGTGAGCTACTATTTTGGAAAAGGCTTTCGATTCAGGAAAATCAGGAATGTTTCGCATTACAATCAGGAGTTTATAGATACGGTTTTTAAGCGGCATCACTATTCGGGCATCATCAGTATTGTATTGGCTTTTGCCTTTTTAATTGTTGTTGGCTTTTACATGGACAGTCCGTTTTTTCAGGTACCTGCGGCGGCAAGCATATTGATTTTTTTTGCAGTAATGACAGCCGTTATCGGAGCACTTTCTCATTTTTTGCAAAGCTGGAGCCTGCCCATTTTTATTGTATTGATTTTGTTAGTAGATGTGCTTTATAAAAGGGAATTCATTGATACCCGCAATAAAGCTTACGGAATAAACTATATCAACAAAGGCGAGCGGCCCGATTATAATAAAACAGCTTTATTACAACTTTGTATGCCCGATAAAATTGCAGCAGATAAAGCCAATATGCTGCAAATACTTGAAAATTGGAAGAAAAATCAATCCGAAGAAAAACCAGTAATGATATTTATTAACGTAAGTGGCGGCGGCTTACGAAGCGGCACATTTGTAATGAACACGTTGCAACAGTTAGACAGCGCCATGAATGGAAAGCTGATGCCGCACACTATGTTGATAAGCGGCGCCAGCGGCGGTATGCTTGCGGCTACTTATTACAGAGAGTTGTACATGCTAAGGCAAAAGAATAGCTCATTTAATTTGTATGATGAAACATATGCTGATAATATTGCTAAAGACTTGCTTAACCCACTTTTTTCATCCATGGTGGCCAGAGACATCTTTGCGCCAGCACAAAAATTTTCGGTAGGCGATTATCAATATGTAAAAGACAGAGGTTATGCTTTTGAACAAAAATTGAATCAGAATACCGGCAAAATTCTTAATAATCAATTAAAAGATTATGCAGCGGCAGAAAAAGAGGCTCATATTCCCTTGGCCATTTTTAATTCTACGATCACCCGTGATGGAAGAAGAATGATGATAAGTACGCAACCCGTAAGGTTTATGATGAAGCCGGTATTATATGCTAATGACACAACCGTTAGCCCCGATGCTGTTGACTTTTCGGCTATGTTTTCAAAGCAGGATCCTATGAATTTAAGGTTGCTGACAGCGTTGCGGATGAATGCCACTTTTCCGTACGTATTGCCAAATGTATGGCTGCCCAGTAACCCCATTATTGATGTGATGGATGCAGGCTTGCGTGATAATTTCGGACAGGAAACGGCTTTGCGGTTTATAGAAAATTTTAAAGACTGGCTTAAAAAAAATACAAGTGCCGTTGTTATACTGCAAATGCGTGACCGGATGATGGATAACTGGCAGGAGCCTTTTGAGACCGGTTCTATAACCGATTTTATTGTAAAGCCCGGCACTATGTTGCAGCATAACTGGCAAAAGCTACAGGATTATTCCGAAGCTGATCAGTACAGTTACCTGCATTCGGAAAAAGATTTTAATATGCAGCATATCGTATTTATGTATGTTCCGCAAGCTGAGGATAAAGGTGCTGCACTTAATTTTCATTTAACAGCCAGAGAAAAAAGAGATGTGAAGGAGTCTTTTAACAGCGCCAAAAATCAGGCTTCGCTTAAGAAGATAAAGGAACTGCTTAGGTAAATTTATGGAATCAGTAATTTAAAAGCATTTTCAATTATTTCAATCTCAAATGCAGCAGCGGTTTCTACCGGATCTCCATCAATATGCAGTGGTGCAAGCGAGGGGTTTTTAATGCTGAGTTTTTTTGTTTGAAAATAGTGGATATCATTGCGGTGATATTTTTTATCCTCATACATACGCACCTGTCCGTTTCTGATTTGTTTTAGAACGGTCCATATCATCCGCAATTTACTCATTTTATTAACTACTACAATATCAAGCAAACCATCGTGCAGGCTGGCTTGTGGAGCAATGGTAAAATTATTACCAAATTGATTACTGTTGGCAATACTGATAAAAAAAGCTTCGATGTTTAATGATTTATCGTTGATGATAAGTTCAAACGGATAAGGATTAGCTTTAAAGAAATTTTTGGCAGATTGTTTTACATAGGTTGCTAATCCTCGCTTTTTTTGTTTGGCAAAATCATGCGCTACCTGGGCATCAAAGCCAAGGCCGCATAACATGCAACTGAATTTTTGGTTGATATAAAAACTGTCAATAAACTCCGCCTTACCGGCAAATATAATTTCTAATGCCTTGTGAACCTGCTTTGGAATCTTAGCAGCAAAAGCAAGTCCGTTGCCGCTGCCCATGGGTACAATGCCGATATTTACTGCAACACCCTGCAACGTATAGGCAATTTGATTTACGGTGCCATCGCCACCACAAACTATAACATCGGTGATATTTTCTGTTGTGATTTTTTCTTTGAGATAAGTATATTCCCCGGCAGCATTTGTATGCAGTATTTCAAATGGAATATGTTGCTCGGTAGTTTTATTCTTGATAATTTCCAGCATCAGGGTTTTAGCCCCTGTGCCGGAAATGGGGTTAATAAAATAAATAAATTTTCTTTGCATGAATTATTTTTCCCTGGTAAGCGTGCCTATATATACTCTGCCTACCGGTTCTGTACTTTTGGTATTGGCAGGAGTTTTGACCACATACATAGTTATGGCTTTTCCTTTTTTAAGTCTTTTAATAATTGCTTTATCAGTTATGATAAACTGTCCCACAGCACCAACGGTCTCATCAGCTGTCAGCATGGGAGTCATCGCATCGCCAATTACTTCTACCTTTCTGTAATAGCCGCCATCTACCGACTTGCCACTTATTTCTACAACTAAACGGTCAATTTGTTTATAAGTGGATTTTTTATAAGAAAGGCTACCTGTATTTTCATGGGCTTTCAAAACTATTTGACCAGCTTTAGTACCATTTATAAAAATATTGGTTGTTGTTTGTGCAAATGATCCGGTTCCTAAAAATGCAAAGAACAGAATGAATAAGATTTTTTGCTTCATGATTAAAAAGTTTAGGTTATGAAATTAATAAAATAATATTTAATATCATAATTACAAAAATGCTGCCAGATATTTATACTGTTCAGTATTAAAAGGTTATAGTTACGATTTTACCAACGTATTAATGTACTTGCCCAAGTAAAGCCGCTTCCAAATGCTGTCAGGCAAACCAAATCGCCTTCTTTTATTTTTCCGGCTTCCCATGCTTCGCAAAGTGCAATGGGTACCGATGCGGCAGTTGTGTTACCATACTTATGAATATTGTTATATACTTGATCGTCTCTTAATTGTAATTTTTGCTGTACAAACTGCGCTATTCGTAAATTAGCCTGGTGCGGTATCAGCATGTCAATATCAGCAGTCGTTAATCCATTTGCCTGCAAAGCTTCTTCTACCACTTCGGGCATTTTAACAATAGCTTTTTTAAAAACAGCCGGACCATCCATATTCGGGAAGTTTTGTGCTTCATCAATCATAGCGTGGCTCATAAACATTTGCCCTATTTCGGCATCGTCAAATTTGGCAACAGGTTCGGGCAACCAATGGTTGGCGTGCGTACCGGGATTAAACATCGCTAATATCTCAGCACTTTCACCATCGCTGTGCAAATGAGTACTTAAAATTCCCTGACCTTTTATTTGTGCAGGTTGCAAAACAACGGCTCCAGCGCCATCGCCAAATATCACACTGATGTTTCTTCCACGGGTACTAAAGTCGAGACCAAAAGAATGTTTTTCGGCACCAACAACCAGAATGTTTTTATACATCCCAGTTTTTATAAACTGGTCGGCAACAGATAAAGCATATATAAAGCCGCTGCATTGATTACGGATGTCCAAAGCGCCAATCTCCTTCATCTTTAACGCACGTTGCAATAAGACACCACAACCGGGAAAATAATAATCGGGGCTTAGTGTTGCAAAAACAATAAAGTCAATATCCTGCGGCGTAATACCCGCTCTTTCAATGGCAATTTTAGATGCTTCTACTGCCATGGTTGTGGTTGTTTCTCCAACCCTGTCGGCATAGCGGCGCTCTTTAATACCTGTACGCTCCTGAATCCATTCATCAGACGTGTCCATGTATTTTTTCAAGTCTTCGTTAGTAAAAATATTTTTGGGAACGTAATAGCCAATTCCGGCAATTTTACTTTGTTGCATGCAGTCGTAAATTTAGAACAAGCAATTTACAAAATAAGAAACGATTTGCAACTGTTTCAATTGCAACTAAAGAAAGATGGTGAAATACTAATTGATTTTTATCATATCCCTTAAGCAAAAATCATCATCCAGTATCGGATGTACACGGGTTTTGTAATGGAAATCAACTGAATTGCGGAGTGCCTGACTGCTGAATATCATTTTTGCCGTAAAATGCTCGGCAAGCGGTAATAGTGAAATTTTTTCATCCTTTAAATCAAACTCAGCTATGTATATGCGTGAATTTATTTTGATGTTGAAAAACTGTCGGTCACCAACAATACTCATAAATGCTGTGCCGGCCAAAGAGTCGGAGGTAATATGTTTGTACGGTCGAAGTTCATAAATGTTGCCCGAAAAGGAAATGTCGTATTCGGTGTCAGTCTTTTTTTGTAAACTAAGATAGACGGCTTCTTCACGACCACTGTTTGTTATTTTAACAATAGCCATCCATTTGCCCAACAGCGCATCTTCAACATAAATTCCAGGTGATTCGTCTAAATTATAAGCTGAGCTATAAGGACAGGCGCAAAGAGAAACCGATAAAAAAAACAGAAACGATATTTCGAATAGTTTTTTCATACCTAAAATTAAAGATCAATTTCTACAAATGCAACAGTAAAACTCTTTGTTTTAAGCTGTTTAATATTCAATACAGATACTTTGATCGCTTTTTATGCTGCCCGAAAACCCAAGCCTGTTATTTCTTAAAGAGTAAGCCAAGCCAGCTGCCGGCTTCCATAAGCCAGGCTATACCTAAGTGTACAATTAAGCCGCCCCAAACACTTTGTGTGTTAAAACTAACAATACCGAGTAGTAATCCGCCCCAAAAACTGCTGATGGCTTCGCCCATTGGTTTGCCAAAATGAATGCTGCAATAAAAACATGCCATCGGTACAATACAATGAGGGCCGCATATCTTAGCCAGCGATAAAATTAAAAACCCCCGGAAGAAAAATTCAATACTTATAAAATCAAAACCATAACAAATTTCGTAAAAAACATAATGCCATCTTTTTGAAGGTAAATCAAGTTGCCCAATGAAATTTGCCTTGGGGTACATCTGCAAAAAATCTTTTTGGGTACTAGCCAAAGCAATAAGCGGAATCATAATCAGCAGCATAATCAGGTAAGGCTTAATGTTATCTAGTGCCGAACTGCCGTAAAAAGGTTGATTGTCTCTGTCTTTCAGCCACCAAATAATAAATACCGGAATCATGACCACAAACACCCTCACCACCCAGTTTAAGCTGCGTAACCAGAATATTTGTGCATCGCCGCTCCATATATTTTTTAAGATGGCTTGATGAAAATCGAAATTTACTCTGAACGAGAAAAAGGCTGGAGCAAGAAAAAGGATTATCCAGAACCAATAGTTTGAATAATAATTGCAATCTGTATAAAAAAGCAACTGCAGAAAAAAGGCCGTTGCAAACGGAATGAAATATAAGAGATAGTATCCCCAAAATCTCAGCCATTTTGTCTTGCCTCCTGCAGCAAAGCGGGTTTCGAGGCCGTGATAGTAGTTCAGGTATATCCAGGTTCCAAGCAGAAGAATAATAATAAGAAAATATAACAGTTTAAATTCTTTGTGATAGAATTCCTGTATATATTTTAAAATGTCTGACAAATGCAGTTATACTTTACTCGTATTATTTAAGTTATTCCAAAGTAAGTCTTTTAGTTCAGACAATCCCAGACCTGTAACAGACGAAATAAAGATGTGCGGAACCTTTTTAGGTAATTCTTTTTTTATGGCTGCTTTCAGTTCGTCATCAAGCATATCGCTTTTGCTGATGGCTATCACAAAATCTTTTTGTAGCATTTCGGGATTATATTGCTCTAGTTCATTATGCAAAATTTCAAATTCCTCTTTGTGATCTTTACTGTCGGCTGGAATTAGAAAAAGTAAAATTGAATTACGTTCAATATGTCGTAGAAACCGGTGCCCGAGGCCTTTCCCTTCGGCAGCTCCTTCAATAATACCTGGCAAGTCAGCTACACAAAAACTTTTAGCATCACGATATTCAACCATGCCCAATTGGGGCACTAAAGTGGTAAAAGCATAGTCGGCAATTTTTGGTTTGGCAGCTGTTATACTGCTTAGCAAAGTTGATTTACCTGCGTTAGGAAAACCAACCAAACCAACATCAGCCAAAACTTTAAGTTCTAAAACTTTTATTCCTTCGCTGCCAGTTTCGCCGGGCTGGGCATATTCGGGAGTCTGATTTGTAGAGGTTTTAAAATTACTGTTGCCCAGGCCGCCGCGGCCGCCTGCTACCAATATTACTTCCTGCCCATCTTCTAAAATTTCGGCAACTTTTTCGCCGGTTTCTTCATCACGTGCGATGGTGCCAAGCGGTACTTCAATTATGATG
>JBBKXU010000364.1:0-2844 GCA_037969645.1 Ferruginibacter sp.
TTATTACAGATATTAGTCGTGGTTCTGGGAATTAGGGAAACATCAAAATAGCACTTTATTTCTAATTTTCGAAATTTAATGTCGCTTTATTGAAGTATAAGTATAAAATAGTAAACGTAAATTCGCCTTTCGCAAGCGGATACCGCTAGCAGTAAGTAGATATAGGGTTTTATCAGCCTGTGTTATTGCTAATTTCTATTGACGGGCGTTTTTTAGTGCCAATCTAACATGCGAAAATTACAAACGTATACAATCAACTTGTAATGGTATTGATTTTCGTAATAAGGAAGTATTTAGGGCAGTTCGGGATATAAAGAAAACTGTTTCATAAAATCTTTTACTTCGACTGCAACGCTTGCTATAACTGCCTCGTCATCAATATTCATCAAAACCTTATCAATAAAATCAACAACGGTTTGCATGTCGGTTTCCTTCATTCCTCTTGTCGTAATAGCCGGTACACCAACTCGAATACCCGATGTTACAAAAGGACTTTTATCATCAAAAGGCACGGCGTTTTTATTAAGGGTGATATGTGCCCTGTCTAAAGTTTCCTGCGCTTTTTTACCGGTGATATTTTTATTGCGGAGGTCAATCAGCATTAAATGATTATCGGTGCCGCCGCTTATAAGATTATATTCTTTGGCAACAAAAGCAGCAGCCATAGCCTGTGCATTTTTGATAACCTGTTGGCCGTATGCTTTAAAATCTGCTGATAAAATTTCGCCAAAAGCAACTGCTTTGGCTGCAATAACATGCTCCAATGGCCCGCCCTGTGTACCAGGAAAAACAGCCAGGTCGAGCAGAGAACTCATCTTTCTCAAATTGCCTTTAGGGTCTTTAATGCCCCATGGGTTTTCAAAATCGTGGCGTAACATAATGATACCTCCTCTTGGCCCACGCAGGGTTTTGTGGGTTGTTGATGTAACTATATGGCAATAATCGAAAGGGTCATTTAATAAACCTGCTGCAATTAAACCGGCAGGGTGGGCAATATCAGCAAATACAATGGCGCCAATTTCATCTGCTACGGCACGAATGCGTTTATAATCCCAATCACGGCTGTAGGCCGATGCGCCGCAGATAATCATTTTTGGTTTTTCGGCCCGGGCAATGGTTTCCAGTTGCTCATAATCAACAATGCCATCTTTGGTAACGCCGTAGTGAAACGCCTGGTAGGTTTTACCGCTGAAGTTTGCTGGACTGCCATGGGTAAGATGCCCGCCCATACTTAAATCTAATCCTAAAAATTTTTCGCCGGGTTTCATCACTGCTAAAAAAACAGCTCCGTTTGCCTGAGCGCCGCTATGTGGTTGCACATTGGCATAAGTACAATTAAAAATTTCTTTTAAACGGTCAATGGCAAGTTGCTCAACCTGGTCCACAATTTCGCAACCGCCGTAATATCTTTTTCCGGGATAGCCTTCTGCATATTTATTGGTTAATGATGTACCCATGGCCTGCATTACCTGCAGACTGGTAAAATTTTCAGAGGCAATCAACTCAATACCATCACGTTGACGGTTCAGTTCTTTTTCAATTAAATCAAAAACCAATTTATCTTTTTGCATAAGCCGTTTTTAGAACCGCAAATATAAAGCAGCACAGAGTATTTTATCTGTTTGATTATTAACGATTGTGTATTAATTACTTAATTATTTAAAAAGTACTACTTTCACAGCCCGTTTCAAGTAATAGAAAAAACAATTGTAAACTAAATGTACTGTCCAAGGCAGATTAGTTTTTAAACAATGAAGGCAATTATTCCAGTAGCAGGGGCAGGTACAAAACTGCGTCCGCATACATATACACAACCCAAGGCATTAATACCGCTGGCTGGTAAAACTATCCTCAGCATTATTGTAGATCAGTTACATGAGGCAGGTATTAAAGATTTCATTTTTATAATAGGTTACCTGGGAGAGAAGATTCAGGACTACGTGCAAAAGCAGTATCCCGACCTCAACTGTCATTTTGTGCAGCAAAGCGAACGTTTTGGTATTGGCCATGCTATAAATCTTACCCGTGAACTGGTTGGAAATGACGAAGCGATGATCATACTTGGAGATACAATTGCAGACTATGATGTGAAGGAAGTGATTAATTCGCAGGTTTCAATGCTGGGCGTTAAAAAGGTAGATGATCCACGCAATTTTGGTGTGGCCGAAATAGAAGAAGATGGTTTTATAAGTCGTGTGGTTGAAAAGCCGGCCATTCCCAAGAGCAATATGGCATTGGTGGGCGTGTATAAAATAAAGGAAACAGACTTTATGTTTGAATGTTTGGAAAAATTGATTGTAACCAATGAAAAAGGTTATGAGGAGTTCAGTTTAACCGAGGCGCTGGAGTGTATGTTGCAGCGTGGCGCAAAAATAAAGTCATTCAAAGTGTCCAACTGGTTCGATTGTGGTAAAAAGGAAACCTTGCTGGAATCAAACGCGACTTTGCTGAAGAAATTTGGTGGAAATGTGTCCGAGGATCATGCTTTTGAAAACACCATAATCATCCCGCCGGTATCTATTGCCGAAGGTTGCAAAATTAAAAACTCTGTAATTGGCCCCAATGTAGCCATTGGCGAAAACACCAATCTGAACCATGTAATTATAAAGGACTCTATTATTGGTTCTTACTCCAATTTGTTTGAGATAGTTTTAAGTAAATCACTAATAGGCAGCGATGCCGAAATAAGGGGCGTAAACCGAAGCCTAAACATAGGAGATAACACGGCAATTGACCTCAGTGGCAGCGGTGGTCAACAAATGTAAGGGGAGTTTTTCAACCCAGACAATGCAAAAAACCTCCATTTTCATCCTTTTTTATCAAAAATCACGTGAATTATAAAAT
>JBBKXU010000365.1:0-2710 GCA_037969645.1 Ferruginibacter sp.
ATGACCAGGCTTTGCGAAAATGTAGATGTATGTATTGGTAACGAAGAAGATGCAGATTTATGCTTAGGTTTTAAAGCGGCAAATACCGATGTAACCAAAGGCGAATTAAACCTGGATGGTTTTAAAGATGTGTTTAAGCAAATGAAAGAAAGATTCGGATTTAAGTATATCGCTTCTTCATTAAGAGAAAGCCATAGCGCAAGTGATAATGGCTGGAGTGCGTTGGTATATGATGGCGACGAGTTTTATCATAGTAAACAATACGAAGTAAGGATAGTTGATCGTGTTGGTAGTGGTGATAGTTTTGCCAGTGGCTTTATTTACGGTTTGGTGACGGGAATGCCCATGAGCGAAGCTGCTGAGTTTGGTGTAGCTGCATCTGCATTAAAACATACTATTCATGGAGACCTCAATCATGCAACACTTTCGGATGTGAAGGACCTGATGAAAGGTGACGGAAGTGGAAGGGTGCAGCGGTAAGGCCCCCTCTAGAACTTCGTTCGTTCCCTAGTGGGAACCCCGAAGGGGAAGAGAAATCTGGAAGACCTACATGAAATTGTACAATAAAAAACTGCCAAATTCGAGTACCCTCTCCTTCGGAGAGGGGTTGGGGTGAGGTCAAAATAAAATTATGATAATAGATACATTAAAAAACGCACACAAATATTTTTCGGTACATCCATTGTTTCAAAAAGCATTTGAATACATCGCAGAAAATGATCTGGCAAATACAACCGATGGTAAATCAGATATTGCCGAAGGTTTAAAAGCCATTATCAGTAACAGCGATGGTAAGACAAAGGAAGCAAGCCTTGCCAAATTTGAATGTCATGATAAAAATATCGACATACAACTTTGTGTAAAAGGCGTGGAAACCATTTACTGGAAGCCAAGAGAAAAATGTGTAACCGCCAATGGCGATTATAATCCAGAAAAAGATGTGCGTTTTTTCAGCGATGAACCCGATATGTTTTTTCAGTTAACCGATGGCCAGTTTGCCATTTTCTTTCCAGAAGATGTGCATGCACCCATGATAGGTGAGGGGCCAATAAAAAAATTAGTAATCAAAGTAAAAATATAATTATGAGTAATGCACAACAGGTATCCGATTGTATAGTTCAACAGGGAATTCTTCCTTTATATTTTAATGCCGATGAAACAGTAAGTGTTGATGTACTGAGAGCCATTGGCAAAGCAGGTATTAAGGCTGTGGAATACACGAACCGTGGCGAAGCCGCCCTGAGCAATTTTAAAAAAATGGTTGAAGTAAGAAACGCAGAAATGCCTGATGTATTGATGGGTGTTGGAACCATTAAAAATTTACAGGATGCCGAAAATTATATGGCTGCCGGTGCCGATTTTTTAGTGAGTCCGGGTTTTGTAAAAGAAGTAGCTGACTATGCGGTTGGCAAAGGCATTTTTTATGCACCGGGTTGTATGACGCCGAGTGAAATTATTGCCGCAGAAAACAGCGGCGTAAAATTCATCAAACTGTTTCCGGGCAATATGCTTGGGCCTGAGTTTTTGAGCGGTATTAACGATATCTTTCCTAAACTTTTATTTATGCCAACAGGCGGTGTAGATACCACCCGTGAAAATATCGAAGGTTGGTACAAAGCCGGTGTTTGTGCGGTAGGCATGGGCAGTAAACTCATCAGCAAAAAATTAATGCAGGATAAAGATTACGCAACAATAGAAAGCGAAACAAAAGCGGTATTGGAATTAATTCAGACCATTAAAAAATAGCATTATGAAAGTAAAAGGACTACGCTGGTGGATCATAGGATTGATTTTTCTGGCTACCGTAATAAATTACATTGACAGAAGTGCCCTTTCAATCATGTGGGGTAACGAAAATGTGGAAGGTTCCATTTCTCAATCTTTAGGATTAACAAAGAGTGATTATGGTCTCATCCTGAATATTTTTATGGTTGCCTATGCGTTAGGACAATTATTTTCGGGTAAGTTATTTGATAAAGTAGGTACCAGAATTGGTTACATCATTAGTATTGGTGTGTGGAGTTTGTCCACTATTTTTCATGCCGTTGTTAAAGGTTTTTATTCTTTAAGTTTTTTTAGAACCACATTAGGTTTATCCGAAGCAGGCAACTGGCCCGGAGCAGTAAAGAGTAATGCCGAATGGTTTCCTATTAAAGAACGTGCTGTAGCACAAGGCCTGTTTAATGCAGGAGCTTCTATAGGTTCTGTTATTGCAGCACCGTTGGTGGCAACTTTATTTGTGGCTTTTGGTTGGAAAACAACTTTTGTAGTTATAGGTTCTTTGGGACTTCTGTGGATAATTCCGTGGCTAATAATCAATAAAGCCGGGGTAAAAAAACATCCTTGGATTACTGAAGAAGAAAAGAAGTATATATGCGAAGGTCAAAGTAAAGCAGATCAGGAGGCTACTGATGACACTAAAGGCTTAAGTTTAACAAAAATTCTTTCGCACCGAGAATCATGGGCTATAGTAGTAGGCAGATTTTTCTTAGAACCTATTTGGTGGTTATTCGTTGGGTGGATGCCCATTTATTTATTTGATCAATACGGGTTTGATGTTAAAGAAGTGGGCATGTTTGCCTGGGTGCCTTATGTAGGTGCAGCCATTGGAAGTATAGCTGGCGGCTATGTTTCTGGTAAAATAATTACCAAAACAAATTCAATTAATAAAGGTAGAAAGACAACCATATTAATTGGTGGTATCATCATG
>JBBKXU010000366.1:0-2956 GCA_037969645.1 Ferruginibacter sp.
GCCCATGGCATCTGCGTGGAAATTAATTGGTACCATGGCACACCCTTTAAATCATGCCTGGTATGATGAGCAACAAAAAAGGTTAACAAAAGGTTATGGTATCCTGCAGCCTAGGGTAGCCGTTAGTTTACCTGATGAAAATGCCTCAATATACAGCAGGATGCATGGAAATGAGCCGGGTATTGATCCTTATACCAGGGCTTCATCTGATGTTTACCAGGATCTTTTTAGGGAGGGTTCTTTTATTGGTAAAGGAATTTATGATGTTGACATTTTTAGAAAAACGCTGGGAGGAAAATTTTGTGAGAATAGTATCCTCAGCCACGACCTGCTGGAAGGTTGCTATGTACGTTCGGGTTTGGTAAGTGATGTGCAATTGTTTGAAAAATACCCGGCCAGCTATCGTGCCGATATAAAAAGGCGTGCACGCTGGGTACGGGGCGACTGGCAGATTATTTCCTGGTTATTACCCAGAGTTCCAGGTGCCGGGAGACATTGGTATACAAACCCCGTTTCTGCATTGTCACGATGGAAAATATTTGACAATATCAGGCGCAGCCTTGTTCCTGTGGCACTTACCAGCCTGTTGTTATTCGACTGGATCGTTTTGCCTGCATCCTTATTCTGGACCATCGTTGTTTCAGCAATTATTGTAGTTCCTATTATTATTACTACGGTTTGGGATGCTATCCGCAAACCAAAAGATGTGATCTTATCGCATCATATAAAAAATTCAGTTAACAATACTGCAGAGATATTTAAGAAAACTTTATTTACACTGATATGCCTGCCGCATGAAGCATTTGTAAATGTAAAAGCCATATCGATCAGTTTATGGAGAATGATTTTTACCAGGAAAAAGATGCTTGAATGGGATCCCTCTGCCAATGTCGGAAATGCAAAACATTCAGGGTTAGCTGAATCTTATGCTTCGATGTGGATTGAGCTTTTTCTCACTGCTGTTGTGTTAACCTGCTTATTGATTTATGCGCCTTCAAAATTATATATCGCTGCCCCAATCCTTTTGCTATGGGTATTGGCTCCATGGGTAACCTGGTATATCAGTAAACCATTATCTAAACAGGTTGCCATTCTTAGCCAGGAACAAACTGTTTTTCTTAGAACCATAGCCAGGAAGACCTGGAGTTTCTTCGAACGTTTTGTTGGTAAAGAAGATAACTGGCTGCCGCCTGATAATTACCAGGAACAGCCCATTGCCATGATTGCTCACCGCACTTCGCCAACCAATATGGGCATTGCATTGCTGGCCAATTTATCTGCCTGCGATTTTGGTTATATAACTGCCGGCCAGTTTTTTGAAAGAACAACCGAAACCATAAACAGCATGCAGCAATTGGAACGCTATTGCGGCCATTTTTATAATTGGTATGATACGGAATCAATGAGTCCATTGTTCCCCAAATATATTTCAACAGTTGATAGCGGAAATCTTGCCGGACACCTGCTTGTGTTGAGGCAGGGGTTATTGTTAATGCAGCATCAAAAATTTTCTGTTAAAAAGATATTTACCGGTCTGCAGGATACGCTGTTTGTGCTTACGGGCACATTGGAAGAAAAAGAAGAAAAAATATTACAGCAGTTTACAACAGATATGGAAACCGCAGTTAATGCTGATACACATACAGTTTCTGAAATAAAATTTCAAATTGAAACTTTACTGAAAAGCTTTGCATCAGTGTTGGCGCATTTGAATAACGATCCGGAGAGTGAAACGGGTTGGTGGAAACAAAAACTTAATCAGCAGTTGGAGGAGGTGCGTCATGAATTTGAAATTTTTACGCCATGGATTTTATTAGAAGCAGTTCCTGCAGCATTTGCAACATTTACTTTCACAAATAATAATTCAACGTTGCATGAATTATTTAAAACGGCAAAAGTATTATTAGTTGAAGCGCATCGCCGGCAAATATTGAACAATAATCCGGAAGAAAAAGAATGGCTAGAATTATTCCAAATGGCTTTAAGGGCAACCATTCGCCTGGCAACTGACCGCATCAAAGCTGCAGAAGATCTTGCACAACAATGCAATAAACTGGCAGATATGGAATGGGGTTTTCTCTATAATAAATCAAGCCATTTATTTGCTATCGGGTACAATGTGCAGGAGCACCGAATTGACGCAAGTGATGACTACCTGCTTGCATACGAATCCAGGTTGGCAATTTTTATTGGTATTGCACAGGGTAAACTGGCTGAAGAGAGTTGGTTTGCACTGGGGCGTTTAATCACCAACGTGGAAGGAAATTCTGTTTTACTTTCGTGGAGCGGCTCCATGTTTGAATACCTGATGCCGCTTTTGGTAATGCCCACTTACGAAAATACCCTGCTTGATCAAACCTGTAAAGCAGCAGTAACCTGGCAGATTGAATACGGAAAACATACCGGCCTGCCCTGGGGTATTTCAGAATCGGGCTACAACATGATCAATGCTGATTCGCATTACCAGTACCGGGCATTTGGCGCCCCGGGACTGGGTTTAAAAAGAGGGCTGGAAGAAGATGCAGTTATTGCACCATATGCATCAGCCATGGCATTAATGGTGGCACCTGAAGAAGCCTGTGAAAATCTGGAACTGCTGCAGGAAAAAGGATTTGAAGGACGATACGGATTTTATGAAGCCATTGATTATACTTCCTCACGTTTGCCACGTGGACAATCAAGCGCTGTTGTTTATTCATTTATGGCGCATCACCAGGGCATGAGTTTATTATCACTGGCCTATTTGCTGCTGGATAAACCCATGCAAAAATTATTTGAATCTGAACCACGGTTTAAAGCGGCACTTTTATTACTGCAGGAGCGCATTCCAAAGGCAACAACATTTTATGCACACACTACCGATATATCTGATATTAATTATGTAGCAAGCGGCGCGGAAACAAGGATCATAAACTCACCTTTCACTACCATACCTGCTGTACAATTATTGTCGAAT
>JBBKXU010000367.1:0-9993 GCA_037969645.1 Ferruginibacter sp.
GCTATTGAGCAGGGTTTTATTCAGGAAGAAATTGCAAAAAGTGCTTACGAATATCAAAAGCAAATTGAGAGCGGCGAAAAAATAATCGTTGGTGTAAACAAATTTCAGACGGAAGAAACAAGTTCAATTCCTGTTTTTAAGGTAGATGAAAAAGTACAGGCAACGCAGGTTGAAAAACTGAAAGCGCTTAAATTAAAAAGAGATAACAGCAAAGTAGAAGCTTCGTTAAAAGCAATTAATCAAAAAGCGCTAAGCGGCGAAAACCTGATGCCTACTGTATTAGAGGCTGTTGAAAACTACTGTACGCTTGGCGAAATATCCGACGAGTTAAGAAAGATTTTTGGAGAGTATAAATAGTTTCTTAACTCATTTAAAAAAATCTCTCTGCTATATGTAGAGAGATTTGTCTATTTGTTGTTAACCTATTATAAAATTATTACCCGTTTCATATCAATCCGTTTACCATTTGCGTCTTCTATCTCAACCCAATAAATTCCTCTGCCGTAAGCTCTTATATCCACATCAATTTTTTCGTAAGGAATAGTTTGGTTGAACGACTTTGTCAACAGCCTCAACCCTTTGTTATCATACACAATCAGCTTTCTGGTCAGCACATTATTAGATGTCATATTCAACCTTATCTGAAACTGCCCGCCAGGAGAAGGATTAGGATATACGTAAATTTCCCTGGCAAACAATGTTGAGTCACGTATCCTCAATGTATCCGAAACATTGGTACATCCACCAATATCGGTAACCCTTAAATGGTATAAACCCAGGTTACTAAAGTTTACTAAAATTGTATCGGCATTAGCGCCCGGCACTATGGCACCATCCTTAAACCAGGTATAAACTGCACCCGGGTTAGGCGAAACTGAAGACGATATGGTAGTTGTTAGCAGTGGTAATAATTTAGTATAGGGATATGCCCAAATTATAATAGTGGGAGCTGAATAAACTGTTAAAACAGCAAAATTTGAAGTAGCTGCTGCACATGCAGAATTGCCGTTTACAACTACCCTGAAATAATACCCGTTCATACTCGACGGTGCCGGGTTAATGGTAAGGGTGCCTGTATTAACGCCACTAAATACCCCACCGCTGACAATATTTGTGTATGTAGCGCCGGCATTGCTGCTTTGCTGCCATTGGTAAGTAAATGGCCCGGTGCCGGTTGCATTAACGGCAAAAGTAGCAATACTACCTACACAAACAGTTTTGTTTGCAGGATGGGTTGTAACTGTAACGGCCTGACCAACAGTAACAACCACTAAGCATGGTGGAGATGTACAAGCCGCTATTCCTTGAGAAAAATATACACTGCCTACAAAACCACTGGGCGTAGTTGTTGGCGCTGCAGGAACTGCGGCACCACTATAACCAATATTTGTTCCTGTTATGAGTTCGCAAGCTCCATCATTAAAAATATAATTACCGGGGCTTATAGTGCTGTAAGCCAGATTAGGTGCGCCGGCAGACGTAGTGGCCTGCAAACATATCCCATAAGTAATTCCCGCAGGAATTGCAAGTGATAAACCTGTTAAAAATGTTTGCAGCCCTGTCCCGGTACCTAATATATTAGCTGTACCGAAAAGGTTCCAACCATTTGCCGTAGATATTGCACCCGGTAAACCGAAAACCGGACTCGTTTTATAATAAACGGAAACATTGGTGCTTACAGCAGTCAGCGTTTGACTGGATATCTGGCTCAATACTATTGGTACCGGATGATTATTTTTTATATTAAAAGTTACAGTTGCATTGCTATTGTTAGCAACAAAGTTGGTTGTTGTTGTACACATAGGCACGGGTACACTTTGTGTGGTAACCTGGTAGGTATAGACACCTGCTGGTGTTGGTTTTGCCCATACTGAATCTCTGGGCGTTCCGGCAACATAGGGTACGGTAGAAGCCGGGTCCATAAACAGCCCGGTCGCCGGAGTCCAAATAGCCGGAGTAACAGGCAGACCTGCATTTACTTTTATTTTTACTGCGGGATCTCCAAGACACATATTAACCGAGGGCGGCGTAGTTACCGGCGCAGGTGGCGTATAGTTTACGTAAGCAGTTGCTGTATTATTACAACCCGTACTTGTATTTGTGCCCATAACAGTGTAAGCTGTATAGGATGTTGGAGCAGCGTAAACTGTTGCTAAGTTTGCACCACTGTAAGGTATAGTTTGGGGACAATTATTATATAAACCTCCTGTTGGAGACCATATATAACTATCTGCTCCACTTGCCGTTAATGCACTACACGCCCCTCCTGAAATTCCTCCGCAGGTATTTACAGGTGTAACATTTACAACCGGCGATGGATTAACTGTAATAGTAAAATTTACAGGCGTACCGGTACATGCCCCCGTAGATGGTGTTACCGTAATGGAAGCTGTTACAGGAGATGCAGAAATATTTAAAGCTGTAAATGAAGCAATATTACCTGTGCCGCTTGCCGCCAGTCCAATAGACTGCGTATTGTTCGTCCAGTTAAAAGTGGTTGCAGTTCCAGTAAAATTAATGGCAGTTGTTGCGGTATTATTACAAACCGTTTGATTTGCAACCGGATTTACTTCACATTGTGCATTCGCTTTCAGGCCCAGATTCACAATAAAAAAAAACAAGACGGTTATCCTTAAAAAATGGCTTTTAAAATGACTGTTTGCATTATGCAGGTTGGAGTAGAGTTTACGCATGCAGTAAAAATTAAGGGTTGTTATAGATCAATGCCATAACAAATTAGTAATTATATTTCATAAAATAAACATTTTTTATAATGAATTATCCACCGCAAGTTTTACCTGCTGGTCATTATATTCGGGGCACAAAAAAATCCCTCCCGATTTCTCGGGAGGGATTTATATAAGCAGTTAGCTTCTATTATATTTTACTGTATAACCACTCTACACATGGTAATTCTGTTACCATTTCTATCACCAATTTCAACCCAGTAAGTACCCTTTCCACTAGCTCTCAAATCCACATCCATTCTGTCATAAGGCCTTCCTATTGGATACATTTGTGTTGAAACACGAACACCAGCCGAATTGTAAACGGTTAATGATCTTGGTAACACACTGTTATTGGCTACACTATAATATCTAACCTGGAATTTACCACTGTTTGGATTAGGATAAATGAAGCATTTAGCGCTTGCAGAATCCTTAATGGTAATTTGGTTCGACATGTTAGTACAACCGTTAACATCAGTAACCCTTAATTGGTAAACTCCCAATCCATCTACATCTACACTCAACGTGCTTGCAATACCGCCTGGTACATTAATACCGTCACGTATCCAGGTGTAATTAACACCAGCATTTGGCGACACCGTTGAAGACAAAGTGGTAATCAATCCAGGGAACAGACTTGTATAAGGACTAGCCGAAATCACTATAGTTGGTAATGGATTAACCGTTAACAACCTGGCTGTTGAAGTAGCCGGCGCACAAGGCGCTGCACCAGAAACCACGCAACGATAGTAATTACCATTGAATGTAGTTGGAGGAGCAGTTACCGTTAAGGTTGCAGTAGTTGCACCCGAGTAAACCGGACCATTGCTGATGTTTGAATATACACCGCCAACACCTGTTGTGCTTACCTGCCACTGATAGGTAGGTGATGTACCGGTTGCTGTTACAGAGAACGTAGCCACTTTATCGGTACAAATGGTTTGGTTACCAGATGCTGCCGTTATGTTGATTGGCTGATTAACTGTTACAATAACTGTTCTTGCAGGTGATGTGCACTGAGGTACAGGAAGTCCATAGCTGAAATATACCCTCGAAATAGGGCCAGTAGGTTCCTGCCAGATGTCCTGCGGAGTAGTAGTTGCCATAGGGAATTGCATTCCCATACGGGTTAACTGTACTGTAGTACCGTTTATCACCGTTGGAATCGGTCCGGCACCAGAATAAGAATTAAGATTACCGCGGTTACCCAAAATACCAATCACATCGCCTGCGTTTATGGCAATACTTACTGGTATTGCTCCAGCAGCAGGATTGTTTTGTGTTAAGAACAATTGCGTAAACGCATTGGTTGTACCAGGGAATGCTGGAGGAGGCGTAGCTCCTGTAAATCTCAGTACTGCAATATTTTGCGTACCAGATGAAGCATCCGTCGGAACTTCTACAGAAGTCATAGTAAACGAGCTTGGCGCTGTAAACCAGTATCCTCTTACGCTCGTTCCAAAAGTTGAATTTTGATTCGGTAAAGGAATAGTACCCGACAACGGCAAGCTCTGTACAGTTACCTGATAAGGGTAAACACCTTGTGGTGTTGGCCTTGTCCAAACAGTATCTCTTGGAGTTCCTGCATATGGTATAGTTGCAGCAGCATCATTAAATAATCCCGCAATTGGAGACCATGTTGCTGCTGTTGAAGGTACACCACAGGTATAAGTCAAATCAATACACCACGAAGTAAGTGTACCCTGATCCAGGTTAAAGTTATCTACTAAGCCTAATGTCCAAACACCATTTGGTACGCTGTAAAGCGATGACCAGGTAGTTACGTTTGGAGCAAAGCCTGTAGGACCAGCATTAGCTGCCAATGATGCATCTGCCCTGAACGTTCCTGTGTAAGGATTTGTTCCCGAGCTTAATGCTGCTGTACCAGCAGAACTGATCCTTGTATTAGTAAAGCCTGTTGAGGCAGCTCCTCCACCTGTATTAGAAATCTCACGATCAAGATTTAAGATATTGCCGTTTGGCGCTTTAAGTACTACAGACAGATCACCTACCCAAGTATGGCTTACGTTCATAGTAACTGACATAGCGGTTACATTACATGCTGCAGGTACACCGGCAACAGTAATGTTACTTGTTACACCAGCAGGGCTGTTATCTGGAATTACCAATGTAAGTGGTCCAGAACAGAACTGAAGGTTTGTATTTGTAGATGATGAAGCAATTAAACGTACAGCAGCATCGCCTAAACACATAGCCACAGCACTTGGCGTTATCGTTGGTGCTGGTGGTGTGTAGTTAATATTTGTTGTTGCTGTATTTCTGCAACCAGTACTGGTTAAAGTACCGGTAACTGTGTAAACGGTAAAGGCAGTTGGAGCTGCATAAACGGTTGTAGCATTACCACCGGTGTAAGCAATTGTAGCTCCCGGATTGGTATATAATCCTGTTATTGGAGCCCAAGTATAAGTATTGGCACCACTTGCAGTTAACGCAAGTCCATTAGAACCTGCCACGCCACCACAACCTGAAGTTGGAGTAACGGTTACAACCGGTAATGGGTTAACAGTTAAAACTGCACAATTAGAAATATTATTGCCTGATACAGGAGCACAAGCACCACCCAATACGCAACGGTATCCATATCCAGTCATAGCCATAGCTACGGGATTAATGGTAAGCGTTGTTGTTGTAGTACCCGAATAAACTCCGCCATCAACAAGATTTGTCCAAGTTCCACCTGTACAACCAGCAGTATTAACCTGCCACTGATAAGTAAGACCTGTACCTGTAGCTCCAACAGTAAACGACGCTGAAGAACCAGAACAACTAGCAGTTGCTACTGGTTGTGTTGTAACAGTTGGACGCTTGTTAACCGTAATAGTAATGTTAGCCTGACGGATACAACCTGCACCATTATCGTTCATCACTGTATAAGTAGTTGTATTCATTGGCGAAGCTGCAACAGGGTTAGAAGTTGTTGAACTCAAACCAGCAGCTGGACTCCACAAGAATGTTCCTGTGGCTATCGGGCCTGGAGGCGCACTACAGGCGGTTAAAGTTGCAATTTCAGGTAATGTTAGCGCTCTGCTATACACTCTGAATTCATCCATTAACCCAGCATTCGATAGGCCGGTACTTCCTGCATATGCTCCTACTTTAAATGGACCTGCACCATTAATATTTACAGCACCTTGTGATACTGTATTATTTAAAACGCCATCCAAATAAGCTCTGATATTGTTAAGCGTATTATCATAAACAAATGTAACTGTATGTGGAGCAACTGTTGCACCACCGGTTACCAATACATCTGTTACTGGACCTCTCAGCATCCAGTTACCTGCACCAGCTACACCGTTTGTGAAACAACGGAAAGAAGTAGCAGTATTATCACCTAAGATATAATATAATGTAGTTGACGGTTGAATATTAGACACCTTAAAAGACATGGTCCATGAAGCGGAGCCTAAATTGGTTGCCCAACCAGTATTAACGTAGTTAGTAGTACTTGAACCACCATTTCCGATCAGTGAACCTGCGTCGCATAAACCAGGACCTCCCTGACTTTGACCACCAACGATCGTTGCTGTTGCTGTACCTGCTGGAGGAGCACTTGCTAAGTTTGGAACTGAAGCACCTGCGCCATCAAATTTATAGTATAATAATTCAGGAGTGGGTGCAAGCACACCACCGCTTTCTCTAACAGTTAATAACGTTGGATCTCCTTCACAAATCGTAGTGCCAGGATCAGCAACAATTACCAAAGGAACCGATGCTGTAAATGTGACCATAGCTACTGTAGAATTTGCAGCTGCACAAGTACCAAACTGAACTACCGCACGGTACCAGGTTGTTTGTGTAATATTATTAAATGTATAGGTTGCTGTAGTGTTAGCTATTGGCGTAAACGGACCAGCTGCACTAACTGTTGAGGACTCCCAACGAACTACGTTTCCTATATGACCAGATAAAGTTAAAGTACCAGTATTAGTTGTACCACAAACCTGTGAGTTTGCTGGCGAAACAGTTCCTGGCGTAGAAGCCGCAGCTACTGATAACCTTGCTGGGTTGGTATTAACAGTTGGAGGACATGTACCAGTAATAGCACAACGGTAATAATAACCGTTCATCACAACTGTTGTTGGATTAACCGTTAAAGTAGCAGTTGTAACACCACTATAAGGAGCACCATTTGCCAGGTTGTTATAAGGACCGGCAATACCAGCCGTACTCAACTGCCATTGATAAGTTACACCACCTGTAGCAGTACCTGCTGCAGTATATGTAACTGAACTTCCGGCACAAGCTGACGCATCAACTGGGTGCTGGGTAACCGTTGCATTACAAGCCGTGTTTGGCGTAATGAGGGTAATCATATCTTTAAATGATACCCTTGTATTTGTCGCATTGAATAAGCTTGAACGCATAATCACGGCAGCTTTATAATCCAATACTATATCATCTACCCACCAGCCGGCTGGTGAAGTAGGCGCAGTAGTATTATTATCCGATCCAAAACGGAAACGGATCATTACAGACTGGCCGGCATAGCTGGCAAGGCTGATTTTAGTATTAATAAAAGTAGTTTGCAAACCGGTGAATGCCGCTCTGCCGCCAATAGGATTATTAGGTCCTACGCCTAATGCACCATTGTAGCCGTTAAGTACCATATTAGCAGCACCAACATCATTCCATGTGGTTCCGCCATTAGAACTTACCTCTACAACACCTCCATCCCATCCATCTTCGGTATTAAACCTATGCCAGAAACTTAATTCTGGATAAGCGTTGGCTGGTAATGCCACCGCTGCTGTTGTGGCTAATCTTTGATCACCATCAGCCGGTAAATTTTCAACATAGAATGAATTAGGAGCACTATTACTTACTGTTGTTGAAACAGTCCATGGATTTCCTAAAGGTGCAGTTGTGGTCCATGATGCCGGAATTGTAGCGCCAGCAACAGGCTCATTAATCAACGTTACCGGAGGGAAATAAGAACCTGCATTTACATTAACAATAAACGGATAGGCGGTTGTACCTGCTGCCTGATTTACCGGGAAGCTAACTATACGGTTTGGTGCATCATAGGTACCGCCACTTACGTGCGTTACGTTTGTAGGTAAAGTATCTCTTAAAGTATAGTTTGTTACAGCAGAACATGTTGTAACGCTATTAGTATATGTAAGGTTATTACTCTCAGGAATAGTTGGTGCACTAACCACAGCTCCTAAAGTAATAGGAGGTGTAAAATCAGGAACCTGATCAGTTACACTTGCAGTAGAGCCTTCAGATGCAAACGCACCCATACCTCTTCTTCTGAAAGCTTCCCATATAGCACAGCTATAAGCTCCGTTATATAGTATTTGATCGGCCTGCAATATTGCATTACGCCCACTGATAAAACCAGGGCTGCACTGCTGCAGTTTTAAACCTTCGGTTACAAGCCTGAATGCAACGGTATTACCACCCGCAACTGCTGGCGGTGTAGCCATCGCATACAAGTTAGCATTGATAATACCAACCTGATTGATGATATTCCAGGTCATATCCCAAAGTGTTGCACACCATATCTCACCTCTGTTATGAGGAGAAGTTGGAAGACTAGCCAAATACACTTTGTTGTTGATTGTAAAATCAGTACAATAGCGCTGACTACGAATACCTGAACCAGTTGGAGGCTGACTTTGTGCGTAGGTACCAATACCTCTTGGTGAGTTAAAACCGGTATTTAAAGTAGCTGTTGCCCAATCCTGGGTAAACATTAAAGCATAATAATCGCTCCAGCCCTCTCCCATCTGCTCGGCATTACCCAAACAGCCAGAGTTTGCAGGACCACCGGTTAAACGGTTGCTGATACCATGTCCATATTCATGAACAATAATACCATTATCCACATCTCCATCTTTATTAGGAGTAGAGCTTGTCCATAAATACATCTGCATTCTGCCATTGCCACCATCGGCCGGCGTACTGAAGTTTGCATTATTCGTTCCACCTGCATCCTGGGCTTCACCCAATACATGGTCATTACCTAAACCACCACGTCCCTGATTATCCATTTGGAAATTACCAGAAACTTCAGTCATACCATATATATACATCACATCATGAATGATATTATTCCAGTAAAACAGGTTAGTAATATTAAATTGCTGATTTTGAACCGGTGTTGATTGTGTTGGATCAACAGTATAATTCGGTGTAAAATCAAAAGTCAGATTTGGTACTGCAGTTGTAGACGAAGCCGATTTAGCCACTGAACCTGTATTGGCTGGTGGCGTTCTATCTTCATATGCCCAAACATTATTACCACGGGTGTAAGCATAATCTAATCCACCTGTGCCGGTATTCCACTTTAATGTGGTTGCATTTCCCGGAGCGGCTAACCAAGGGTCTGTTCTTAAAGCATGAGCACCCAAAGGAAAAGTTGGTGCTTCTGCCGGAAAAGGAACAACCCTATATGAAGCAGTATTTATCACATTAGGGTCTTCTGCAGTTTTAAAATTTAAGATTTTATTTTCTACAGTTTCATCATGA
The DNA here is from genome assembly GCA_037969645.1 of Ferruginibacter sp. Lineage (GTDB taxonomy): Bacteria > Bacteroidota > Bacteroidia > Chitinophagales > Chitinophagaceae > Ferruginibacter. The sequence continues at coordinate 9,228 of JBBKXU010000367.1, forward strand.
TTCTTTGGTGTCAAAAACTCAGGGTATTTCACTGTCCCATGTTCATCAGGAGTACCCCAATGATCGTAATCGGTATAGTTGTCTACACCAAGAATGCTGTTGTTTTGTGCATCAACCCTAACCAACCAGTAATCTGAATTGGCTTTAGGAATAAATTGAACCTGCCAGCCCAAACGAATTTCGCTTGAATTTTCAACAGCCGTCCACATTAATTGAGCAGTAATATTTTCACGAAAAATTCCCATGTCGGTAAACTCAACCTGCTGACCGTTATTCTTTCTGTTAACAGCTACTGCCATTTGAGGGGCATGAATGCCTCTGTCGGATAAAGCAGACTGTACAGCCGATTCTGCCGAAACAGAAGGCATAACAGATTCAGTGTTGGTCCATTTCTTCATACCGTGGTTAAACGCCCCGGCGGTAGAAACAAGCTTATCACCCTTAAAGGCCAATACAAGCATTTGGTTATAAACAGGAACTCCCTTGTATGTTTGTAACAGGTACACCATTCTAATACCAGTGGTATTATCATAGTACGTACTTGAAACCATAACATTACTCAGGTCTTCCGCAGCCAGTCCCAGCTTAACTTTGCTTGCGCTAACCAGGCTCATCGCTGCATTATCTTCAGAATTGAAAGTTTGTGCATTAATACTAAACACACAAAATAACAACGGAAGAATAACGAGGAAAATTTTTCTCATAAAAGTTGTTTTTGATTTAGAATACATAATTAACAATTGACTATTAAAAAAATTACTACTTT
>JBBKXU010000368.1:0-4727 GCA_037969645.1 Ferruginibacter sp.
AGAATAGATAACATGCTTGCTATGAATATCATGGGCCTGCCAACAACAATGATTTTTGATGCTTCTGGTAAAAAGGTTTTTTCTGAGATGGGTTTTCGAAACTGGAACAGTAAAGAAAATATTGATTTGCTGCTCGACATAAATAACACAAAATGAAACAATTCTTTTTTGCTGTCATCCTGATATCTGGAATGGCATCCTGCAATCAATCGGTAAAAGAGAAAACTTATGAAGTAAAAGAATTTGCGTTTCCTGCTGCAGATTCCTGTGCCGAGCCTTTTTTGTTTACAGATAAAAATGGGACAGTCTTTCTCTCTTGGATAGAAAAGATCAACAAAAAAAGCACGTTGAAATTTTCTTCACTTTCTGACAATACATGGTCGCAGCCCATTAATATAGATACAGGCAGTAACTGGTTCGTAAACTGGGCCGATTACCCGGTGCTGGTTTCAGACGGAAATAAAAACCTGTTTGCTCATTTCCTGCAAAAAAGTGCGTCTGGCACTTTTGCTTATGACGTAAAATATAAGACCTCTGCCGATAATGGTGTAACATGGAGCAATCAGAAAATATTACATGATGACGGAAAACAGGCTGAACATGGCTTTGTGTCAATTAAACCATATGGCGAAAAGTATTTTGTTTCCTGGCTCGATGGAAGAAATACAGTTTCAGATGAGCCCGGTAAACATGATGGACACCATGGTCAAATGAGTATTAGAGGCGCCATACTTTCAAAAGATGGTGTTAAAGAAAAAGAGTGGGAGTTGGATAACAGGGTTTGCGATTGCTGTCAGACTGATGTAGCGATAACAGCAAACGGACCAATTGCGATATATAGAGATCGTTCGGAAGATGAAATAAGAGATATATCCATTGTGCGATTTGTAAAAGGTGAATGGACAGCACCCAAAACCATTTTTCCGGATGAATGGAAAATAACAGGCTGCCCGGTTAACGGGCCAAGAGCAGATGCGATTGGAAATAATCTTGCCATTGCCTGGTTTACTATGAAAGAAAATAAAGGGCAGGTAAACGTTATTTTTTCAAAAGATGGGGGAGATAGTTTTAATGCTCCCATTCAAATTGATGAAGGAAATGCACTTGGGCGGGTTGATGTGGTTTTGCTGGATGAAAAAACGGCAATGGTCAGTTGGATGGAAGGGGCAGATATTAAAGCAATAAAAGTACATGCCGACGGCAGAAAGGAAAAGTCAATTATGATCGCAGCATCATCCGATGCAAGATCAAGTGGCTTTCCGCAAATGACAAAAGCAGGCAATAAATTATATTTTGCCTGGACAGATAATATAAGCAAAACTATAAGGCTGGCAACTATTGATCTTTAGTGCCTGTTCTTAACTCTGTAGGTATAAACGGAATCTCATAATTCTATAAATCTTAGCCATAATTGTGTAATTACCTTGGTTTCAGGATATTTATCTTTACCTCCGGAATTTGTGGGTTTATAGAAAAATAGCCATAAATTTGTAATACTGATGAAAAGAAATCTATCCATACAACTAAAAGCTGCCCTGCTGCTACTGGTATTCGCTATGAATACGGTGGTGGGATTTGCTTGCGCCATTGGACTGGATATGAGTTTCAATACATCACATCATCAGGATACAGCTATTGAAAATCCTGTTCATGTTCATGCTGACGGGAACAAGCACGATCATCATAGCCAATCCGGCAAACATCATCATGATAAAAAAGATGACTCAAAGAAAGACGATTGCTGTAATGATGCAGTAATCAAGTTTCAAAACGTAGATAAGAATCTTACACAAAATATAAAAGCAAAAGTTGATGCCGCAACGTTTACAGCCATAATTACTGCTGCGATCAGCTTAAATAATTTAAAAGTATTTAAAGCTGTCCATCATAAATATATAGTTCGTAATTTTCATCCTCCTCCCCACAATATCCGCATAGCGATACGTAGTTTTCAGATATGATTTAATGTATAGAAATTTATGCATGGTATTGCCGTGCGTGTAATTATTTTATTTAACATTAATCATAAAAAAAATGAAAAAGATATTTTTATCAGTTGTTATTATTGCAGGTGCATTTTTACAACCGGGCTTTACACAGAACGCAGCTGTAACTCAAACCAGCCCGCTGCTTACATCATACTATAATTTAAAGGACGCCTTGGTAAAGAGCAATTCAAATACGGCTGCAGTAAGTGCATCTGAATTTGTAAAAGCGTTGAGTGAAATGGATAAGGAAAAGGTAAATGATGAAAGCAGGAAAGTTTTACTGGCTGATGCTGAAGCTGTTTCAAAAAGCAAAGACATTAAAGTACAGCGTGAAAAATTTGCAACCCTTTCAGTGAATATGTTTGAGCTGGCAAAAACGGTAAATCTTACCACCGAACCGGTTTATCAGCAGTTTTGCCCCATGAAAAAGACATACTGGCTCAGTAACGAAGCGGCCATTAAAAATCCGTATTATGGCAGCCAGATGCTTACCTGTGGAAAAGTAACTGACACATTGAAAACAGATTAATAAACAACTAAAATTAAGAACATGAAAAATATACTTTTTTATATAGTTATCAGTGTTACTACTTTAACTGCCTGCAACAGCAACAATCATAAATCAGGCGATGGCCATGATCACGACCATATGGCAATGGATACTGCAACCGTTAAGGAGCCCGCAGGAACTATAAATGACAGCGTTTTATTAAAAGAAATTGTAAACGGGTATCTGCAAATAAAAAATGCCTTGGCCACAGATGATACCAAATATGCGGCCGAAGCCGGAACAGCATTGGATGTTAGTTTTAAAAATTTTGATAAATCATCTTTAACAGCAGAACAAATGAAAATCTTTGAAGATGTGGAAGCCGATGCCAGGGAACACGCAGAACATATTGGGGGAAACAGTGGAAAAATTGCACACCAACGGCAGCATTTTGAAATATTGAGTAAAGACATGGTTGATCTGTTGAATGTCTTTGGCAGTGGCGGGCAAACCTTATACAAGGATTTTTGTCCCATGTACAACAATAACAAAGGAGCCTATTGGATAAGCGAATCAAAAGAAATAAAGAATCCTTTTTATGGTAAAGCCATGTCAACCTGCGGTACTGTAAAAGAAGAAATAAAATGAAATGGATAAAAAAGATATTGGTAGTGCTGCTGATTGTTTTTATTGCCATCCAGTTCATCAGGCCGGAAAGAAATAAAACTAACGGGAAGATGGATACTGATATTTCTAAAATAGTGCAGATGCCTGATAGCGTTGCTTTCAGTTTAAAAAATGCCTGTTACGATTGTCATAGTAATAACACGGCATATCCCTGGTATATGAACATACAACCCCTGGGCTGGATGATGGCAAAGCATATCAAAGAGGGCAAGGCGGAACTTAATTTTAGTGAGTTTGGTAGTTATTCTTCCAGACAGCAAACAAGCAAACTGACTGGTATTGGAAACAGTATTAAAGATAATAGCATGCCGCTGGAATCTTATACCTGGATGCACAAAAATGCAAGACTAAGCCAAGATGAAAAGAACATGATTTTAAACTGGACGCAACAGGCTAAAGACAGCCTTACGGTTAACAATTAAACAACAGTTGATAAGACTAAAGAGAATATTGATCAAAATAATAAAGGCAATTTTTTTAAGAAAAAAGGATTGCTGCAAATAAAAACAGGAAATGAAAAGAATAATTTTTCTAGTAATTGGTTTAACTTTTTATGCACTGGCCTTTGCCCAAGAGATGCCTGGCATGAATATGCCAAAAAAAGAAACCAAACCGGCGCAGGTTACTTACACCTGTCCCATGCATCCCGAGATACATGCAACTAAACCCGGCCATTGTCCAAAATGTGGTATGGCCCTCATAAAGGAAAAACCGAAAACTGTGGCAAAACCTCCTGCCAAAAAAGCGGCTGAAATGAAAATGCCTATGGATACTATAAAGCCGAAGGCTATGGATAAGATGGACATGCAAAAAGATTCGGCCGCAGGAATGAATATGGACGGTATGAATATGCATGGTAACCACAATATGCCTGCACCAAAGACAGGTGTACTACCCCAAAAAACGATTGTAAGTAAAATTCCACCAAGAATAGTGCGGTATGATCTGTACATAAAAGATACGTTGGTGAATTTTACCGGTAAAACAAAAAGAGCAATAGCAGTAAACGGACAAATACCCATGCCTACTTTAACGTTTACCGAAGGAGATACGGCAGAAATTTATGTACACAACGAACTCAATGAAACAACATCGCTGCACTGGCACGGATTGTTTTTACCAAATCAATTCGATGGTGTTCCCAATCTTACACAAATGCCGATTGAGCCACATACAACGCATGTGTACCGGTTTCCCATTATTCAAAACGGAACCCATTGGTATCATAGCCACAGTGGTTTGCAGGAGCAGATCGGTATGTATGGCAGCATGATATTGAATAAAAGAGAAGACATGGATATTCCGACGCTGCCGATTGTTTTAAGCGAATGGACAGATATGAATCCTAAAGAAGTTGATCGCAGCTTGCATAATGCTACCGACTGGTTTTCTATAAAAAAAGGAACTACACAAAGCTATGCCGAAGCCATCAGGGCCGGGCATTTTAAAACCAAACTTACCAACGAATGGAAGCGGATGAACGCCATGGATGTAAGTGATGTGTATTACGATTATTTTTTGATAAACGGGAAGAATCAAACAGTGCAACCGCAATACAAGGC
>JBBKXU010000369.1:0-23362 GCA_037969645.1 Ferruginibacter sp.
GGGCAACCGCCACCTGCTGCAATGGTGTACGTAACGGTGTAGGTTCCAGGTGTGCTGGTATTTGGTGTTACGGTACCGGTTGTTGCATTAATGGTTAAACCTGCTGGTGCAGCACTGTATGTTCCGCCTGCGGTACCCGTTCTGGTAACAGGAGTGGTTAAATCAGTTGAACAATACGGACTGCCTGCATAGCTGATTGTAGCACTTGGGGCTGCTGTTATGGTAATCGTTGTTGATGTAGAGAAAGCCGGACAACCACCTGCTGCTGCAATGGTATAGGTAACCGTGTAGGTTCCAGGCGTGCTGGTGCCAAGTGTAACATCACCCGTTGCTGCGTTAAGGGTTAGTCCTACTGGTGCAGCTGAATATGTTCCGCCTGCTGTTCCTGTACGGGTTACCATGGCTGTGCCTCCGCTGCTGCAGTATGGTGAGCCGGTGTAGGCAATGGTAGCACTTGGTGCGGCTGTTATTGTTATTGGTGCAGTTGTTGTAAACAACGGGCAACCAGGACCAGAGTTCAAGGTATAAGTAACGGTATACGTACCTGCTGTGCTGGCACCTAAGTTTACATCTCCGGTTGAAGTATTAATGCTTAAACCTGCTGTTGAGCTATAAGTACCGCCCGTGCTACCTGTTACCGTTGGTGAAGCCGTGCCTGCATTACTGCAATATGGTGAACCGGCATAGCTGATAGATGCCACCTGAATAGCATACACATTATCTATATAAACTCCAACTCCGGAAATACTGCCGTCGGTTCCTCTTCTGAAGCGGAAAACCACATTCTGCCCATTGGCAGCAACAGGTAAATCAACCGATGTGGTTATAAAGCCTCCTGAATTACCCGTCCAGGCATTACCGCCGCCAATTGGATTGCCAGTACTTAATGGACTATTGTATCCACCGGTAACAAAAGTTCCTCCGGCAGTAATAATATCAACAAAGGGTCCTGTATTAATTGACATTTCCAAAACCATGCCATCAAAGAAGAATTCTGTGTTATAGTTATTCTGGAAGTATAAACGGGTTGTACCAGATCCTGATATATTATATACTCTCGTATCTAAATATTCATCTGAAGCTAAACCGGGGGCATTGGTAAACGCTGAATTAGGTGCACTTGAACTGGCTGCTGCCGTAGTTTCCCAAGGTGTTGAACCCCCGTTATTTAAGCCTGTTGTAGCGAACCAACCTGCAGGTAATGCAGGTACTGTAAGCCCGTCAAAAGTTTCTTCGCAAGGTGTAGCACAGTTAACAATTGTAATACCGGTCGTAGTTGTAAACATAGCGCATCCACCTGCTGCTGCTATAGTATAAGTAACGGTATAACTTCCCAGTGTACTGGTACCTAAAGTTACCGCACCTGTTGAAGCATTTAAGCTTAAACCAGCCGGTGTAGCTGTGTAAGTGCCGCCGGCTGTACCGGTTCGGGTAACATTCGCTGTACCTGAAATACTGCAATACGGCGAACCGGTATAAGTGATAGTAGCCGTTGGTGCTGCAGTTATTGTAATGGAAGCCGCGGTAGAATATACCGGACAACCACCCGAAGCTGGAATAGTATAAGTTACGGTATAAGTTCCTGCCGTGCTGGTACCTAAAGTTACCTCTCCTGTAGAAACATTAATGCTTAAACCTGCGGTAGACGAATAAGTACCTCCGCCAGTACCCGTTTGTGTAACGGTTGCTGTACCTGCACTTGAACAGTAAGGAGAGCCGGTATAGGCAATTGTTGCAGATGGCGCAACATTAACCGTAATAGACACAATCGTTGAATAAGCATTGGTTGGTCCAACCGAACAGGTAACTTTCAACCTGTAATAAGTAGTTGATGTAATTACTCCTGTAGAAGCACTTGCAGGATTGGTCTCTCCTGTCAAATCATTAATATCGGTTACAAAATTATCGCTTGAATATTGCCACTGGTATGTAATACCCGGGCCTGTTGAATAACCTGTAGCCGTAATGGTGCCTGTGCCAGAAGTACAGAATGGACCTGATGCGGTATTTGCCGTTCCGCCAACAGGTGCCGAGCAAATTGGTGTAACTTCATAAGCACCAGGATCGGGAGTTGCTGAACGAATAATATCCAGGATATCATCTGTAATACCGCCCACCTGCGATGTGCCGAGCGTAGTACCATCTACGGCAGGATTAGAAGGGGCATAATTTCCGGTACCCGGACTAACAAAAACCGGATCTGCATGAACCGAATTAGCATCTTTACCGGCATTCGTTTGCCAGTCTAAAAATGTATTATAATTTGTACTTCCAATTTGACCATAAGTAATTGTACCACCTGTTGCATTAAGCCAGGCAGCATTATAATTTGAAACGAAGGGTGCAGAAGTTGAAGTAACATCTATTATCCGCTTTACGCCTGTTCCGCCCCGGGCAACAACAAAAATATTGTTACGCATATCAATACCGTTTTGTGCCGTTGAATTAGATAAATTAATGGCATTGGTATTTGAAGTACTTGCTCCCGTTGCGTTGTCGAGCACAATTGTATTATGAAAAATATTTACTGGGCCGGTAACCGAATTATTCTGAATACCATATTGGGCTCCGTCATTGTTCATGCCATAAATCAGGTTGTTTTGTATGGTGCCTGAGGTAGGTGCCGTAGTAGTTCCGCTCATATAAATACCCCTGCTTATCGTTGGAGAACCCGCCATACCTCCGTGAAGGTTAAAAATGCGGTTCTTCTCCAACAAAAAGCCAAGGGAACCTGCCGGAACGGTAATGCCCGCCGGTGTTACAGCATCGCTGCCCGAGTTGGTACGTGAAGGTCTGCTGATATTATTTTTAGATACAAGACAATTGTTGGTATAAGACAGGTAAACGCCAAAGCCATACCAATCAAGTACCGTATTGTTGATTACCGAAATACGGGTTAATGGCTGAGTCCAATGTTCGCCGGAAAGTTGAATAGCAGAATAACCACCGTTTACAGTGTTCCCCGTAATTACAACACTATCAGAAAGAGAACCATCAAGCAACCAATTGGCGCCTGATATGATAATACCAAAGGAAGATGAAACGCTGTTGGTAAGCGATACGGTTACAATATTATTACGGATAACCAATTTTGAAGAACCGTTGGTAATATGAATTCCCCTGCCCTGTGTAGCATGTAAACTGGTTACCCTTAAATTTTCTACTATCATATAATTCACAGCGTTCAACTGTAAAATATGATCGCTGGCTGTAATCGTTGGATTATACTCCAGCGTTTGGTTATTACCATTTAATGTAACTGTATTAACAGCATTAGTGCCGGGGATAGTATTGAATACCACCTGTTCGTTGTATGATCCGTTCATCACCGTAATGACAACCGGTGTACAAACGCCATGCAAGGCAAGCGTATTAGCAGCAGTTTGAAAATTAATAAAATTAGTTGCCGATGCAGGCGATGATTGATTAATGGTCAAAGCGCCTTCAAGGCCTCTGCGGAAACCATTATAGGTATAACTGTCGTTGGCAGGATTGGCATCCGGCAAGCCATTTGGGTTTGAAGATGTTGCCGAAAAATTATAAATATTAGAGCCGGTTACCGGCACATTTCCCAGCGTGACCACGGTTGATAATCCCGGCGCCAGGCTTGGCCCTGCCCAATTAACAACAGCTTGCGGAACCCCGTTAACAGTCCAGTTGATGGTTACACTATTTAAGGGGGCTCCTCCGGCATTCGTTAATTCAAACTGTACATCCAGGTTGTTTGCACAATGAGGAATGGGCGGTAAAATAAAATTAGTAATGGCAGCATCGTTGCTGGCAGGTGTAAATTCATAAGCTCCCGGATCGGGTGCTACGCCACGTGTTGCTAAGGTAATATCTGTGGTTATACCAGTGCCTGTTACTGCTTGATTATTGATAACACCCGACTGCGGAATAGGATTGGTTACCGATACAAAAGATGGATCTGTTTCAAAACTTGCTGCATCCTGCGTACTGGCGGCTTGCCAGTTAGCTAACGTTGCATAAGGGGTAGCACCTCTCATGGCTGTATTACCTGCCGGAACCCAAAATACATTGTAGTTACTATTGATGGCAGTAGTTACGGTGCTGCTGCTGGCAAGTTCAATAGCGCTTTTTGTGCTGCTGGTTGTTTGGGTAATACTGAAAATATTATTTCTTAATATAGAACCTGTGTTACTTAATTCTTCTCTAAAGCCTCTTAAACTACCTGTAGTCGCAGTCGCATTATCAATAGAAATGGTATTGAAATATATTTCAGGAGCAGTACCACCTGTTCGCACCCTGATGCCCTCAATGGTTCCTGTTGTTGAACGTATATCGTAGAAAAGATTGTTATATACTTTATGCCCGGTACCGTTAAACAGATATATACCTACCAGGCCTCCCGAGGTTTGCGACATTTTAATAAAATTCCCGAAAACCCTTCCGTTGATATTAGCAGCCTGGGCCAATTGAATGGCATTTACGGTACTGGTAGATCCGGCACTTTTATCAAAATGATTAGCACTTACTTCTGCACCATTGGTTTCTCTCAGATAAACACCGTTGGAGCTGAAATCATTAATAGTATTATTGTTGATTACAACATTGGTGGCTAAAGGTGAAGCCAATCCATTTACCGAAACACCATATCCACCACCAGTGGAACTATTACCGGGAATATTCAAAAAATCAAAAACACCGCCCGGTGTAAGGTTTCCTGCGGGGTCGCCATTGGCAACAATGGCACCCAAAAGCGAACTCGTGGCTGCACCCATATTTACCACGCAATTACTGATAGTGATATTGTTGCCTGAATTAAGCACATGAATACCGATGAAACCCGTAGAGCCAGTTACCATATCAACATGGAGGTTATTAACGGTGAAATATTGTAGACCAATAAGCCGTATAATATGCCGGTTAGGATTTGAATTGGTTTGTATAATGGCCGTATCTGAAGTAATTGTTTCACCATTTCCCTGAATAGTCACCGTAGCAGCGGCTCCAATACCAGGTATATTTTGAAAAACAACTTGTTCGTTATACGGACCCGAAGCCGCTGTAACAGTGGCTGTTACATTTCCGCCAACTCCGCAGTTTGATAAAGCATACGAAAAATCGGTAAAGCTGTTGAAATTTAAACCGCCGGTAGCTACTGCTTTATTTATTGTGTATGCACCGGACATTGGGCTGCAAACAAGAATTGTTTTGGTAACCGTATTATTGGTCGGATCCTGATCAGGTAATCCGTTTGGAAGACTGACAGTTGCGGAAATATTATTGGCCCCTCCCGCAAAAACATTTGACCCTATGGTAGTAGAAACAATAGCTCCCGGAGCCAATGAACCAGACCAGGGAAAATTAGTTGAGCCGCCACCATTAACCGACCAGGCAATATTTGCCGTTGTTAATGTAGTGGTACCTGTATTTCTTAATAATACGGTGATATTCTGACTGCCTGCCGGAGCTGATACCGGGTTAGGTATGGCTACTAAAGCTGCATCGTCTCCGGTAGTAGAAATTCCCAGTCTTATTTGCGGACGGGTTGCTGTACGGATAAGTGTAACTCCCGGAGCGCCACTGGCAGCACTGGTATTTGCTGCAGCGTTTGTAAGCGTGCTCATAGTCCTCCATAAAAAACCGGTATTCGTCCAATCGGTTGGGCGTATCAATTCTGTAATCACCTGTAGGTTTTGTACACCATCCCAGGTAAAGAAGGGCGTAGCTGTATTAAAAGAAAACGTAAGCCAGCCTGCTGCTGCGGGGATTGAATCTATAGTAGATTGATAGACCATGGTAGCCGCTGCTGTTTCGGTTGCAAATGTGGGACTGGCTGGAAAAGTAGTAGCAGCATTATGCTTGAGCCAAACCCGGATGGTGAGGTTTTTATCGTAATAATGTGCTGCACCGGTTTTTTCCCAGGCAATGCTTAGCAGGTTTGTGCCTGCTGTTATACCAGCTGCACTCAATTCAGCCGCAGAATAAATACACATATGTCTTTCATTACGGTCACCGGCAGTTGTGGAATTTGAAAGGCCCGAAGAACTGCTTGTGCTAGCGGCAGAACCAATGGTTACCACGGTTTGTGCCGAAATAGTAAGCGAACAAAAAAAGACCAACATGGCTGTTACAGCTGTGGCCAGTTTTTTTTGTATTGAATGAGTTAAGTCAGATGATAGAAGTAGAGTTTTGATTTTCATAAATAGAAGTTTTTCTGACAAAAAATATTATTTGACTTAAAATAGAAATCAGTTAGTTATACTGATAATTGAAGGTGCTTGAATTTAACAAGATGAAAATTACCTTTTTTATTTTATAAACTAAAGCATTAAGTGATTTAAAACGACAGAAATGCTCTAAAGAAAGAGCAAAAAAATTAGTCATAAAGAGGTGTTTATATACAGTATAATCACAAAAAACCCCAACATTTCTGTCGGGGTTCTTGTGGTGTGGGGCGGGATTGAACCGCCGACACAAGGATTTTCAGTCCTTTGCTCTACCAACTGAGCTACCGCACCATCCTTTTTCAATATTGAATAGGTAATATTTAATATTGGGCTGCAAAAATAAGGGGATTCTCCCAAATATCAGATATTCAATCTAAAATATTCTATTAATTACCGTATTCACTTAAAAACTTAATACGCATCAGCTTCAATTGCTCCCAGTTAAAATTACTGTCTACAAGCTCTTCCAGCGCAACCTGTAGAGAAGAAGTTTCGCAGCTTTTAAAATAATCCATTATTTCCTCCTGCTCATATTCATCTACCATTTCATCAATGGCATAATTGAGGTTTAATTTGGTGCCGCTGGCAACAATGGTCTCCATTTCTTCCAGTAATTCATCAATACGCAGGTCACGGGTTTTCGCTACGGTTTCAAGCGGTATCTTTTTATCTACGTTTTGAATAATGAAGATCTTGTTGTTGTTGCGGTTTACCACGCTCTTCATCACAAAATCATCGGGGCGCACAACATCATTTTCTTCTACGTATTTGATAATGACATCTAAAAAAGGCTTGCCATATCGTATAGCTTTTCCCTTACTCACGCCACTGATTTTTTCCAACTCGGGCATAGTAGTGGGAAACATAGTGGCCATATCTTCCAAACTGTTTTCTAAGAAAATAACAAAGGGTGGGAGATTTTTTTCTTTGGCAACTTTCTTCCTAACGTCTTTCAACAACAGGATTAAATTTTCATCAGCAGCGATAGCGTCGGCAGCAGCTTGTTCGCCTTCTTCATCATCTGCATTGGCCTCTTCAAACAAATTATGCAGGGCTATTTTAAACGACGTTGGTTTCTTTAAAAATGCGGTGCCGGCTTTGCTAAACTTTAAAAGACCGTATTCAACAATATCTTTTTCAATTAGTCCGGCCAATAACATTTGGCGTATCAGGCTGTTCCAAAAAAGATTTTCTTTATCGTTGCCACAGGCAAAAACATCCAGCTCTTCGTGGCGGTACATTTTTACAGCAGGGGTAGCTTTACCGGCTAAAATGAGCAGTACATAATCAACCGTAAACTGCTCTCCCAATGCCTTGATGGTTTTTAAAACCAGCACCGCCTCGTCTTTGGCTTCTATTTTTTCTTTAGGATGCAGGCAATTGTCGCAATGACCGCAGCTTTCTTTATCGTCGTAATGTTCGCCAAAATAATGCAGTAATATTTTACGTCGGCAAACACTGCTTTCGGCGTACGAAACGGTTTCATTTATTAACTGAGCGCCAACTTCTCTTTCGCTGAGTGGCTTATCTCTCATCAGGTGTTCCAGCTTGGCCACATCTTTATGAGAATAGTAAAGTATACATTTTCCTTCCAGCCCATCGCGGCCACCACGACCGGTTTCCTGGTAATAATTTTCAATTGACTTTGGAATGTTATAGTGAATTACGAAACGAATATCTGGCTTATCTATACCCATGCCAAAGGCAATGGTAGCCACAATTACATCAACATCTTCATTTAAAAACTGATCTTGCCGGGCGGCCCTTAACTTACTGTCGAGGCCAGCATGGTAAGCTACCGCTTTTATACCGTTAGCCATCAGCATTTTGGCAAGCTCCTCTGTTGTTTTACGGTTGAGCGTATAAATAATGCCGCTTTTATTTTTATGCAGCTGTATAAACCGCACTATACTTTTATTAGTTTGCTCCAGATTTATTTTGGGCTGAATTTCGTAATATAAATTAGGCCTATTAAATGAGGAGATGAATATCTTAGGTTTGCGTAAACCCAGGTTTTTTACGATATCGCTTTGCACTTTTGGGGTGGCTGTTGCTGTTAATGCAATCACCGGAATTTTTTCGTTAATCAGGTCCATCATTTCTCTCAACCTTCTATACTCTGGTCTAAAATCGTGACCCCACTCCGAAATACAATGGGCTTCATCTACCGCAAAAAACGAAATGGTAAGGCTTTTAAAGAAAGTAATATTCTCTTCCTTGGTCATTGTTTCGGGCGCTACATACAACAACTTTGTTTTGCCTGTTGTTAAATCGTCTTTTACAACTTTTTGCTGCCCCTTGTTTAATGTGCTGTTTAAAAAATGTGCTACATCATCTTTGCTGCTGTAACTGCGTACCAGATCAACCTGGTTTTTCATTAACGCAATTAATGGTGATACAATGATGGCCACACCATCGCTGATCATAGCGGGTAACTGGTAGCATAAACTTTTACCACCACCGGTGGGCATAATTACAAATGTATCATTGCCGTTTAGTAGACTGTTTATAATTTCTTCCTGAGGCCCTTTAAAGCCATCGAAGCCAAATTGATCCTGAAGTTGTTTGGTTAAGTCTGAATGATTTTTCTTTGTTGCCTTTGCTGCAACTTTTGGTTCTTTTGCATTGGATTTTGTCTTAGCCATAATTTTACCTTTCGGCATATTTATTCATTAGTCTGTTTTATTTACCGGTTTTTTTAAGGGCAGCGAAGTTACTTAAATACTGCCGCAAAATCAAACCCATTCTACATCAACAGTATATATGTAACCGTTGATTTAATCACTTAAATTAATCAAAATAAACTAACCGACAAAGAAACCTTGGGTAAAATTATATTCCATATGCCTGTAGCCGTAACACTACAAATGCTGTTCTTTGCATTATGAATGATTTGAAGTAGGTTTGCGGCATTGCTGATGAATACAGACAAAATTATACAGGTTGCTTTACGCACTATTGACTTAGAGACCAACGCAGTAAGTGGGTTGAAAGCTTATATAGATATAACTTTTGCTACAGCAGTTGAACAAATTGCCGCAAGCCGTGGAAGATTAATAGTAAGCGGTATTGGAAAAAGCGCTGTAATAGCGCAAAAGATTGTTGCTACTTTAAACAGCACAGGCACTCCCGCTATATTTATGCATGCCGCAGATGCCATTCATGGTGATTTGGGTATGATACAAACCGACGATATTGTATTGGTTATCAGCAAAAGCGGGAACAGTCCCGAAATAAAAGTATTGGCACCATTAGTAAAAAGCTTCGGCAATTTATTGGTAGGTATAGTAGGAAATACGGAATCGTTTCTTGCGCTAAACAGCGATATCGTTTTAAATACCACAGTTGAGCAGGAAGCCTGCCCTATAAACCTGGCACCTACAAGTAGTACTACAGCGCAAATGGTTATGGGTGATGCATTGGCCGTTTGTTTGATGGAATTGAAGGGTTTTAAAAGCAGCGATTTTGCAAAATATCATCCCGGCGGAACGTTGGGTAAAAAATTATATTTAACAGTGGGTGAAATGGCTGCTCAAAATGCGAAACCTAAAATATTGCCCACCTCAACTATAAAAGAAGTAATTGTTGAGATGACGCAGAACAGATTGGGTGCCGCAGTTGTGGTTAATGAAACGGAGAATATCCTGGGTATAATAACTGATGGCGATTTAAGAAGAATGCTGGAGAAAGCAGATAGTTTTGATAACCTGCGGGCAAAAGATATTATGAGCGCCAGTCCTAAAACAATTCCTTCGGATGTTTTGGCAGTTTCGGCACTTGATGAAATGCGTAAACATAACATAAGTCAATTGGTTGTAGATGATAATGGTATTTATGGAGGGATAATACACTTACACGATTTGGTAAAAGAAGGGATCATATAATTACAACATGAGTAAAAATAATTACGTGGCTATAATGGCCGGTGGTATTGGGAGCAGGTTCTGGCCCATTAGCAGGGCAGATTTTCCAAAGCAGTTTCTTGATATACTGAATACCGGTCGAACATTGATACAGTCTACCTTTGATAGGTTTGCCAAATTTGTACCGCCGGAGAATATTTATGTTATCACTTTTGAACAGTATAAAGATATTGTTGCCAAACAAATACCCGAACTGCCGGTTGAAAACATACTTTGTGAACCATCACGGAAAAACACGGCGCCTTGTGTTGCTTATATTTCGTACAAACTGAACCAGCTTAATGCAAATGCTAATTTAATTTGTGCGCCTGCCGATCATATTATTACCGATGAGGAAGGATTTGAACATGTGTGTAAAAGCGCCCTGCAGTTTACAGCTCATATAAAAGGATTAATAACGCTAGGGATAAAGCCTACGCACCCTAATACTGGCTATGGCTATATTCAATACGATGAACATGCAGTAAGTGAGAATGTTTATAAAGTAAAAACCTTTACAGAGAAACCCGATAAGCAGCTTGCAAAAACCTTTATGAGCAGTGGCGATTTTTTGTGGAATGCCGGCATTTTTGTTTGGCAGGTAAAAAATATTATCAAAGCTTTTGAAAAGCATTTGCCAGAAATAGCTGAAGTGTTTGAAGCCGAGAAAAACCACTTCAACACTAAAAGAGAAACGCAGGCCATTGAAAGAATTTACCCGCAGTGTGTAAATATCAGTATTGATTATGGCGTTATGGAAAAAGCTGATAATGTTTATATCATTCCTTCTTCTTTTGGGTGGAGCGACTTGGGCACCTGGGCCAGCACTTATGAAAATCTAGAGAAAGATTATCTGGGGAATGCTGTTGTGGGTAATCATGTGATGGTAATTGATGCAACTAATAATGTGGTGCATGCTGATAATAAAAAGCTGATTGTTTTGCAAGGACTTGATGATTTTGTGGTAGTTGATACCAAAGATGTTTTACTCATCTGCAAAAAAGAAAAAGAGCAGGAGATTAAAGAATATGTAGCAGAGATAAAAAGAAACAAGGGCGATAAGTTTTTGTAAGCTCGGCTGACAGAATGTTAGTTTAGCGATAACCTCACTTAAAAGAATCTTCTTTGATGCCAAACATACAAAGCAAACTCCCAAGCGTAGGTACTACCATTTTTACCGTGATGAGTGTGCTGGCCAATCAACACAAAGCTATTAACCTAGGCCAGGGTTTTCCGGATTATACGATGAGTGAGGAACTTGTTTCACTGGTGAGTAAAGCCATGCAGAACGGACATAATCAATATGTGCACATGAACGGCCTGCCAGCACTAAGAGAAATACTGGCCGAAAAAATAAATGATTTATACGCTGCCAGTGTTAATGCAGACACAGAAATAACTATTACACCCGGAGGCACTTACGCTATTTACACAGCACTTACAACCATATTACAACCCGGCGATGAAGTGATTGTTTTTGAGCCAGCATACGACAGTTATATTCCCACCATAGAAATTAACGGCGCAGTGCCTGTTTTGATTCCACTGGTTTATCCCGATTATAAAATTGATTGGGAGCTGGTTAAGCAAAAAATTACTGCAAAGACAAAACTCATCATACTTAATACGCCGCATAACCCAACGGGTGCAGTTTTGGGTGCTGATGATATTGTACAATTGCAAAACATAGTAAAGGGTACGGGCATTTTTATTTTAAGCGATGAAGTTTATGAACATTTGATTTTTGATGGTAAAGAACACCTGAGTATTTTACGCTATCCCGATTTGTATGAAAGAAGCTTTGTTTGTTTCTCTTTTGGAAAAGTGTATCACTGTACCGGCTGGAAAATGGGCTATTGCGTTGCCCCGCCGGCATTAATGAGTGAGTTTAGAAAAGTACATCAGTTTAATTGTTTTACCTGCAACAGCCCGGTGCAATTTGCCTTAGCCGAATTTTTAAAACAAAAAGAAAACTACTTGCAACTTGGCAGCTTTCTGCAGCAAAAAAGGGATTTTTTGAAAAACGGCATGCAGCAAACAAAATTTAAAGCGCTGCCATCTTTTGGCAGTTATTTTCAGTTATACAGCTACAGCGATATTACGGATGAAAGCGAAAAAGATTTCGCCATCAGGTTAACAAAAGAATACGGGGTTGCAACTATACCCACATCTGCGTTTTATAAAACCGGCACCGACAATAAAGTACTGCGTTTTTGTTTTTCCAAGAATGTGAGTACGTTGGAAGAAGCCGTAAACCGGCTGATTAGGGTGTCTGGCCACTAAGAACAGCGTTAAACTTTCAGAGTCTTTATTATTCAGTTATCTTTTAAACAAAAAGAGTATTTGCAGTGGCCTGAGACTTAAACCCCAAACTGTACCAGATGATGGTCTAAGTGCTTATACATGCTTTTACCCCATTGCTCGCTGTTAAGTGTGCCAAACATAGGATGGGGGAAAAGGCCAACTTTTTCAGGTCCGCCGCTATGAAACTGATTTACTAATTCCATCAGCCCATTCTTCTCCGTCTCAAAATCACGCTCGTCTTTAATAATAAAATTGGGAGCAGTAGGCAGGTTCTTTTTCCAGGGCTCGTCATTATATAATTTTTTCTTAAATGCCCAGCCGATTAAATAACCGATAAACATGCGGGGTATTTTCACTTCACTGAGTGGCATCTTAAATGCTTCCTTGGAATGCGCCAGCATTTGGGCTACATTCATCTTACCCCATTGCCGCTGGCTTTCTGACGTGAGAGAATTGATGCGGTTGGTAATTTCGGTGTAAGTGTCTTTGTTAAATAAATTTTTCATAAACAGTTTTTATAGTTGCTCGTATAAGGTCCTTAATCTTTCTCTCGTCATCTGCTTTTCCCAATCGGGCCCCAAAGCATTTTCCCAAAGCGGTTTCATGCCCAGCGATACATTTATCATCTTATCAAAATCTTCATCGCTTAAACCAGCGCAGATGTTTTTAGGAATATCTATATTATTCTTCTCAACCATGTATTTAAATTCCTTTACACCTTCGGGATAAAACTCTTCCAGTTTATCAAACACAATACAGTTACCAATGCCATGTTTGGTGCCCAGTAAATAACTCAAGCCATAACTTACAGCGTGGGCAACACCAACCTGACTATAAGCAATGCTCATACCACCAGCATAAGAAGCCATCATTAGCTTATCATCACTATCGGCATCCCAATCATTTTTAGTAACATACACATCTCTGCAAAGTTGCAATGCTTTTTCGCCATAACTTTTGCTGAACTCGTTTAAAAAAGTTCCGGTTAAACTTTCAATACAATGTATATAACAGTCCATACCAGTATAAAAACGTTGGTTGGCTGGTGCATCGGCTGTTAATTCAGGATCTAGCACAATTTGGTCAAAGGGTGTAAAGTCGGAATTCATTCCTAACTTTTTTGTTGGGCCGGTAAGTACTGTTGTGCGGCTAACTTCGGCACCGGTACCACTCAATGTTGGTACCCCAACTTTATAAACACCGGGATTTTTTACGAGGTCCCATCCCTGGTAATCAGCACTGCTGCCGGGGTTGTTCATCATTAATGAAACGGCTTTGGCTAAGTCTAAGGCACTGCCACCACCAATGCCTATAACACCACTAACGGTACCAAATTCTTCTTTTAGCTGATTGGCTAAACTGTCAACATAAGTTGTTTTAGGTTCGTAGGTTACATCAACAAAAATAATTTTATCGTTGCCACGAACAGGAACACGACCGGCTAAGGCTTTTCCTTCGAAGAAATGATCAACTAAAAATATCATTGGTGCATCGGCTTTTCGATGCGGGGCAATAATTTCATCCAACTGGTTAAAGGATCCACGGCCATAAATTACATAGCCCACCATTTTAAAATTTCTGAATGCCATAGATTTACTTTTTACTGTAGCCACAAATTTAAAGGAATATATTTTGCCTGCGGCAAAAGGGGTGCCACGGATTACGCTGATTTTCACAGAAGGAATTCCCGCATAAATCGCTGAATGAAGAATTCAGCGATTTATGCGGGCAAAAAACAATCTGTGAAAATCTGATTAATCCGAGGCTAACTAAAGCAGCGAAGCTGCCCTCACCAAATCTTCCGGCGTATCAATCTCAATACCCATGTATTCGGTAACAATCATTTTCAGTGGCACGCCATTTTCGAGATAGCGCAGGCATTCAATTTTTTCGGCAGCTTCAAGTGGGGTAATTGACCAGCTTGTAAAGTTGAGTAAAGCTTGTTTACGAAAAGCATACACACCAATATGTTCGTAATAAACAGGCGAAGTATTTTTATCACGATGATAAGGTATTGGACTACGGCTGAACATTAATGCATTCATATTTTTATCAACGGCTACTTTTACATAGTTTGGGTCAGCAATAAATTGTTCATCTGTCAACACCTGCATCAGTGATGCAACCTGAACACCTTCATCAGTAAAAACTGCTAATAATTTCTCAAGCGGTTCCATTTGTACAAAGGGTTCGTCGCCCTGTACATTCACAACAATATCAACCTCTAACTTTTCAATAGCCTCAGCAATACGGTCGCTACCGCTTTCGTGCTCTTTAATACTCATCACGGCTTTGCCGCCGTTGTTTGTTATTTCATTGAAGATTATCTCACTATCTGTTACCACCATCACTTCATCAAATAAATTGGTGGCAACGGTATTTTTGTAAGTGTGCAGGATAACAGTTTTATCGCCCAGCAACTGCATCAGCTTGGCCGGAAAACGTGTGGCAGCATAACGTGCTGGTATCATAGCAATTTTCTTCATAAACTTATCAAATCATTTTTAAAATGAAGGCGGTAATTCTGCAAAATATTTTTTACAGGATGTGCAACGGTAATTTTTACTGTAAGTAGATGTCTGCCCGTATAAAATCTGGTTCTTTAATTTGCCCCAGAAATCAGTTGGGTTACTGATTTTTTCTTCTATACTTAACGAAACATTGTTGCAGTTGGGGCACTTTGTATCTTTTATGTATGCGTACTCAGCTTCTTTCATCAGCGACAAAGCCCTGTCGTGGTCCTTTTCTTCAACCAGTAATTTAATACCACCAACGGCTGCGTTCAACAAGGGATCCATGGTTACAATATTTTCATCCTTAAGCTGACATTTAATATCGTTCTCTGTCATCAGCCCCATGGTCATATTGGCCAGCATATAATTATCGTAAGAAGCTATCTGTTTAAAAGTCATGTTTATTATTCTTTTGTATCAATAATGATGGGTGAATTTCCCTTGCCCATTACAATCACTTTTGAATTATTGCTGAGCGCCAGTTCTTTCATGGCTTTAATTTGCTCATACTGTAATTGCTGACTGGTAAGTCCTGTGTTGATGATACGCTGATAATCGGCTATACCCTGTGCCTCCACTCGTTTACGCTCGGCTTCCTGCTTTTCTTTTTGTAATACAAATTCCATTTTCTTGGCATCCTGCTCTGCATTAATTTTTGATTCTATAGCCGATTTAACCGAATTGGGTAAAGTTATATTTCTTACCAGCAGTTGCTCCAGCATTAGGCCACGACTTTTAAAATTATCTTCCAGACTTTTATAAATACGTTGCTGAAATTCGTCTCTTTTGTTGCCAAACAGATCAACAGCCTGGTAATACACTGCATTATCACGGATCATGGTACGTGTAATGGGGCGAACGATTTTATCTCTGTAATCGTTACCTGTTTCCCTTAATAACCTTGGAGCATCTACACCAATTACGCGGTATAAAACGGTAAGGTCAATAATCACTTCAAGTCCGTCGCTGGTTAACACTTTGATTGCATCATCACCAACTTTATTACCCTCGTCGTTAATACCGCTCATGGTATAGTTCTGGGTTTTGATGTCAATCATTTTTATTTCAAGCAAAGGATTAATGAAATGCAAGCCGCTTGACATCACATCTTTTTGAATATTTCCAAAAAGTATTTTTACACCCACTTCCCCTGGTTCAACCTGTTTTACACTGGAAGTAACGATGCCTAGTAAAATAAAAATGATGCCCACCAGTCTGCCAATGGGTTTAAATTTTGCCAGTTGGGGATTGCTTTTTAGTGCTATTACTGAAGCAACTAAAATTATTATGCCTATTACTATTAAAAACATAGTATGTATATTTTTTAGGATGAAAAGAGGATTAAAAATACTTAATAAAAAAGGAATCGGTTTACCAAATGGGGAGAACAAAAAAAACCGAAGCATTTGCCTCGGTTATTATCTGCGAAATCTTTAAATCTATTTAGTCTGCGTTTAATTATTCAACATCAACGGCATTACCAACATCAGCAACTCCTCACCCTCGCCCTGCTCGGTTGGTTTAATAATGCCTGCCTTGGTTGGTGTACTCAGTTCCATATTAATTTCACTGGTATCGGCACCACCAAGCATTTCAATTAAAAATTTAGCGTTAAAAGCAATTTGTAAATCCTCGCCATCATACTGACAAGCCATTCGCTCATTACCTTCAAAACTAAAATCTACATCCTGTGCAGCCAATTGTAATTCGCTGCCGCTGATGCTTAATGCAACCTGGTTGGTGCTTTTATTACTGAACACGCTAACCCGGCGCAAAGCATTTTGAAAATCCTGTTTGTTAACCGTCATTTTATACGGATTGTCAACCGGTATCACTACTTTGTAATCAGGGAAACGGGCATCTATTAAACGACAGACAAGTTCGGTTGTACCATGAGAAACAAACAAATGGTTGCTGTTGTAAGAGATGTTCAACTCATCATCATTATCAGGTAAAGCGCTTTTTAATAAGTTCAAAGGTTTTTTAGGAACGATGAAAGAGTCTTTATTTGGGCAGCTTACATTGCTTAATGTGTAACGCACCAAACGATGAGCATCTGTAGCAACAAAAGTGATAGACTTTTTATCCAGTTCAAAATATACGCCGGTCATAGCAGGGCGCAGGTCATCGTTACTCACCGCAAACAAAGCTTTGTTGATTGCAGTAACCAGGCCCGATGAAGTCATGGTAAAAGCATTGGCATCTTCAGCAGCAGGCTCCTTTGGAAAATTATCCGGCGTTTCGCCCATTACTTTGTACTTACCATTATCACTGGTAATTTCAACTGCAAAGTTTTTATCAATATTAAAAGTAAGCGGCTGCTCAGCAATATTCTTTAAAGAGTCTAATAAAATTTTAGCAGGAATACATACCTTGCCGCTGTCCTTGGCTTCAATATCCAGGTGAACTTTCATCACTGTTTCCAGATCGGTGGCAACCACTGTCAATTTATTTTTCTCTATTTCAAACAAAAAATCTTCCAGTATGGGTAAAACGGTATTGGCATTAATTACCCCGCTAATCTGTTGTAACTGCTTAAGCAGGGCCGATGAGGAAACGATAAACTTCATAATTATATCTTTAGTTGGCAAATATAAAATTAACAGCGTTAAAAATACAGGGTATTTGCCAACAATTTTGGTTTTGGCTTATAATTGTGCACTTTGAACCACGGGTACGGTGCCGGCCTCAAAATTTGCAATCTATTTATTGCCCCGCATTTTTTATATTTATGATGAATGAGGAATTATTTACACCATATATGTATCAGTTGTCTCTTGTTTATTATTGGCGGCCCCGTATTTGCTCAATCAACGCAAACCCTGTTTTATACAACCAAAGACGGCCTGCCCTCTAATTCAATATACCGGTGCGTAATTGATAATCATGGGTTTTTGTGGATAGCCACCGAAAACGGCCTGTCTAAATTCGATGGCAAAAATTTTACAATCTATACAACGGCCCATGGCCTGGCCGATATTGAAATCACCGATATTTTAATCGACAGCAGTCAGCGTCTTTGGGTTACACCTTTCCGGCGCACTACAGCATATTATAATCCGGTAAAAGACCGCTTTGAAAATGAGTATACCGACCCCGAGTTGCAAAAAATTGAACTAGCAAATTCAAACCGGGCAAGTGTATTACAATACGGGGGCATGGCATTTTGTAACAGTAACAGAGACTTTTTTATTTATAAAGATGGAAAAGTGACCACTTATAAAGGCTTGCTTAATAAAAACAATGCAGCTACACCAGAAAAAGTAGTTGAATTCAGGCCGGGCAAATACGTTTTGGTAGCGCAGGATTCGATGAGAGTTTTTATAAATAACCGGTTTACCAAGACTTTTCCGCTTGATAATATTTCATTTTTTTGCGAGTACTTTAATCAAACACTTTATATAAGCTCGGGCAATAAAATCAAGAAATACAGCATTGATGACCATGGTAATATTAAATTGTTGCAGGAAAAACTGTATCCGTTTACCATCCGTATTTTTAATAATGCAGGGGTAGACTTAGCAGTAACTACCCTAAACAGAACAACCTATCCAGTTGACTCTGCAACGTTGGAATTAAAAGACCCGCTATTATATAATATAGCAGTAAGAAGTATATTAGAAGACAAGAATGGCAGTATCTGGATATCTACCATTGACAGGGGGTTGATAAAAATTCAACAAAAGAGAATTTCATCCTTTACGATTACCGACCGGCAGCTTAATGAAACAATAACACAAAGCTTCAATAGCCTGGCCATTATCAACAAAAAAATAGTTGTTGGTAATAATTATGGCGAAGTGTTGTTTTATGATGGCGTTTACGACATTAAAAGAAGGTCGTTGAGTACCGAGAAAAATATGGATGGCATCATCAGGAAGGTTATTGATTTTAAAGATAAAATTTACGTTGCGTGTCAAACCGGATCATTCATAATAAATAAAAAATCGCTGGCTATTGAAAAACGTTTTGAGGGACAGGAAAACGCTTCATCCAAATCGGCCTTAAAAGTCAATGATTCTATTTTACTTTTGGGGACACACTCAATAGTTAAAAAATACAATATTGAAACCTACAAGGTTATTGACAGTGCCATAAAAAGGGTAACGGCATTCGGAACAAGTAAAAACGGAGAAGTATATATAGGTTCAAACGATGGGCTGTATCGCTGGGATAAGGAAGAGCTGTTTTATTTTGGCAAAGCAGTTTCGGCACTAAGCTACAGAGTAAATACAATGTATACCACTGCCGATGGTTTACTTTGGGTAGGCCTTGGCTCCGATTCGTTGTTGATTTTAAAAAACAACAGATTAATAAAATCAATTGCTTTGGGCGATATTATACCGGGCAATGTTTGCAAATCCTTATATAGCAATACAGCGGGCACAATATGGCTGGGCACCAATAAAGGGTTGAATAAAATTCAATACCAGATTAACGGTAACGATGTAAGTTTTTACAACACTTCATTCGGCTTGTCGGATGGCTTGATAGGCGAACAGGTGAACGATATTAAGATTAACAACGACACCGTATATGTAGCTACTTCGGGAGGGATTAGTTTTCTGCCGGCTAATTTGCATTTACCGGTTACCGATATTACCACTTTTATTACCCGTGTTTCCATTCATGGCAGCGACACCCTTGTTTTAAAAGAGTATACTTTGCCTTATGATAAAAACGACATCGGCATTTACTTTTCCGGAGCCGACCTTACCGGTTATTACCCGCTGTTTGAATACCGCATTAATGAAGGAGGTTGGTTAAAAACCGATAAGAACAGTATTGAATTGAGTCTGGCACCCGGCAAACATAAAATACAGATAAGGGGTATAAAGCGTGATGGAACGCCATCTTCGCTTATCGAAACGATATCGGTGTATGTTAAAACCCCATTTTGGAAAAATGGAGTTTTCTGGACGATTGTGGTTATGTCTCTTTTTATAATCAGCTTTTTTATCTTAGAAAATCGCAACCGCCAAAAGCGTAAAGCCGAAGTGGAGAAAGTAATTACAGAGCAAAAATTTACCGAACTGGAAATGCAGGCGCTTAAGGCGCAGATAAATCCACATTTTGTTTTTAATTGCCTCAACTCCATCAAAGGATTTATTTTTGATAGAGATTTTGAGCAGGCCGATAGGTATCTGGATAAGTTTTCGGACCTGATGCGGAGTACCATCGATAATTCAGATGCGGCCATCATTTCATTGCAAAACGAAATTGTTTATTTGGATAATTATCTGCAGCTGGAAAAACTTCGGTTTGAAGATAAGTTCGACTACAGTATTGTAGTAGGAGACAATATAGATAAAGAAAAATGTTTTGTACCGGCCATGCTACTGCAGCCTTATGTTGAAAATGCCATCAGGCACGGGATGCGGTTCCTCGAAAATAAAAAGGGGCAAATAAATATAACAGCAACAAAAGCCGATAATTGCTTAGTTTGTGAAATAGATGACAATGGTATAGGTAGAGAAAAAGCAGCGGAACTAAGAAGCAAAAGGCATATTGAATATCAAAGTCGGGGCATGAATATATCGAAACGAAGAGCTGAGCTGTATAAGATTGAACAGCAAGTAACCGATAAAAAAGACGAACAAGGGAATGCCGCCGGAACAACCATAACGGTAAAAATTCCGCTCAACTTTAAATGATCAATTGTATAATAATAGACGATGAAGCAAAAAATATAAAGCTTTTGCAAAACATGCTGGCCATGCATTGCCCTGTCGTAAAAATAATAGCTACCGATACCGAAGCAAAAAACGGATTACTGTTGATTGACGAACTACAACCCCAACTGGTTTTTCTGGATGTGGAAATGCCGCATTTAAACGGATTTGATCTGCTTAAGAAACTGGAACCGGTGGAATTTGAAACTATTTTTGTAACAGCTTACAGCCATTACGCCGTGGAGGCATTTGAGCACCATGCCACTGGCTACATTACCAAGCCCATCAACGCCGAAAAACTTGTTGCAGCCGTTAACACCGCCGTAAAACGGATTGAAGAAAAAAATATCAACAAAAACCTTTTTTCTCTACTGGAGCAAAATACAAAACAGGCAGCAACGCCCGATAAGATTCCTTTATCTACCAGTAATGGTTTAATCTTTGTAAAGCTGGCCGATATTTTATTCTGCGAAAGCAGCGGCAACTACACCAACTTTTATCTGAACGATGATAAAAAAATTATGGTAAGCCGCCAGCTTGGAGAATATGAAAAATTGTTGCCCGAAACAAACTTCACTCGTATTCACGATAAATACATCATCAATCTTTCCTTTATAAAAGAATATATTAAAGGCAGCGGTGGCGATGTGGTTTTAGAAAACGGCAAAGAACTCCCCGTTGCTTCCCGCCGCAAAGAAGACTTTTTGGCCCGGTTTGAAAAATGGATTAAAAGAAAGAGCTAAAACCACACTTATACAATCAACCTCTACGCTTCTACATTTTAGTAGAAAATTTCCTTCTCAGTTTACATTTTTGTATCCGTAATAATAGGCTTTGCCAAAAGTCAACTCAAAAAACCGGGATATGAAAAAAATAAAACTGCTATTGATGCTGCTGGTGCTTACAGGAGCATCGGCCTACAGCCAGCTTCAACAGATAAAAATTGTAAGCTTTACCGTAAAAAATCAGCTACCGGCTGTTATTGACAACTGGAACACTATACCCGGTTCGTTGCTGATGGTAGCACAATTACCGCCAACAGTAAGGGTAAACGGTATCAGGCTAATGGTTCAAATTAAAGCAGGTGGCTCCATTATCTGCAGCAATAATGCAGCCGGCGGTTTACAGGTTGATGAATTTACAACCCGTACTTTCTCGGCTAATGAATTAACGGGCGCATTACAGGGTTGCCATGATTTAAAAGATGGGAGCTATACCATTTGTGTGCAATTTTTTAATGTAGACAGGGTGGCCATCAGCGATGAAGTGTGTAAACCTTTCAGCGTAGAAACACCAAAGGAAACCGAATATACTCCCCCCTCTTTAATTTCGCCAAACGACGGAAAAGAATATACAGAAGCAGATGTGGCATTGCCTATGTCTTTCAGGTGGACACCTGTGGTGCCAAAGCCGAGAGACCCGGTTACCTACCGTTTAAAAGTATGGCAGTTAATGCAGGGGCAAAACTCAACAGGCGCCATGCGTACAAATCAACCCATAGTTACCAAAGATGTTGACAATATAACACAGGCGGTAGTTACCGGCGTGTTGCCAATCGGGCCTTGTAAACCTCCTATGATATGTAGTTTTGTGTGGACAGTTCAGGCGCTTGGTAAAGATGGTAAACCGCTTGGAAAAAACGAAGGTACCAGCGCCCCGTTCAACTTTACTAAGAAAAGCGATGCAGCGGTTCAGTATTCGCCACCGTCACTTTTAAGCCCCGATGAGGGTAAGGCTTTTACGGAGACAGAAATACAAAAGCCCCTGATTTTCCGCTGGACACCCGTGGTACCAAGACCCACTGCAAAAGTTACTTATCGTTTAAGAGTATGGCAGTTAATGCAGGGGCAAAATGCCACTACAGCCATGCGCAGCAATCAGCCCATAGCTACCAAAGAAGTAGATAATATTACCCAGGCTGTTGTTACCAATATCTACAACGGTCCGTGCCGGCCGCCTTTTCTCTGCGAATATGTTTGGGCTGTGCAGGCCGTTATTGGCGATGCTACTGGTCAGGGAGGCACAGAGCTGAACAGTGAAATACGTGTTTTCAATGTTAAAGATGCAAACCAACAGGGTTCTTTAAAAAATACATTTCCGGAAGATGAAAAAAGCTTTTCACCTGAAGAAGCAGGAAAGCCCATCACTTTTAGATGGACACCGCTTGTTCCCAGACCAAAAGAGCCGGTCAGTTATCGCTTAAAGGTTTGGCAACTGATGCAGGGACAAAATTCAACCGGCGCCATGCGTACCAACCAACCCATTTTTACCAAAGAAGTTGATAATAATACCCAAGCTGTTGCCACCGGCATCTATGTCGGCCCGTGCAAACCTCCCATGATATGCAGTTATGTTTGGGTTGTGGAAGCAACCACAAAGAATGCATCAGGAGCAACACAGGTAATAGCAACCAGTGAACCAACTGTGTTTTTTGTAACGCAGTATATTATTCAGATAGATTCTATAAAAGTGAGTTGCACCAGTAAGCCGGGTGTTTATTCATTCTCCTATTCAATAACGAATCCCAATCTGGGGCCGGCCATATTTAGCTTATTTACGGTAACATCGAGTATACCGGCCGGGGCCAGTATTGTCGCCGGGTTTAGCCCACCGTTGGGTACCGTTATTCCTTCAGGAGGTCAAATTACAGTTACGGGAACCATCAATGCGGCCCCTAATCTGTCAAATATTTGTATCGGCGCCAGGATCACCGACCAGGGAAATTCTTTCTGGATGGCTCAAAAAGACACCTGTACCAAAGTGGATCTCTGTAAATG
>JBBKXU010000370.1:0-7074 GCA_037969645.1 Ferruginibacter sp.
CCCCCCCCCCCCCCCCACACTACGTTAAAAAAGATAAACCAGCGATGCCGTACCCAGCCCAATGTTCAGCGATACTTTTTCAGTAATGTTATTCAGTTTTTTACCGTGTTTGCGGTGTATGCTGTAAATAATAGCATCGTACAGCAACAAAAAACCACCTTGTACCATAATTGAGTTGCCGTAACCTTTAAATTTTTCAGGATTCTTTTGATTGTCGCTTGTCTTGTTCATGAGCAAGCCGGCGCCTATATAAACCACGTCCAGTCCGGCATTTATAAGATAAGTTTTTTCTATTCGGTTTTGATGCTTCAAAACATCTGCCATTACCGGGTTATCAATTTTTTCTCGGCCCACACCCCAGTAACTCAGCCCGGCAATGGCCAGGTTAATGCTGCCCCACATTACATTCATCTGATGAAAATTACGCATTTCCACATTGCTTGTTTTAGTGGCTATGCCGCTACCAACGATATTTGCCACTGACCAGCCGCCCAAAACCAGCATAGAGTTTTTAGTGTATTTAACGCGTTCTTTTTCAAATACAGTTAAATCAACTTTTTGCGAATAAGCAGAAACGGAGAAAGTTGCCAGACAAATAAGCAGTATAATCTTTTGCATAACTTGTTTTTTACAAGTTACGTAACAATTCTTTTTAGAGATTGTTTAGGGCTGAAGCCTTATTTTAATTGGCTTTAGTCTATAGTATATTTTTAAACTACCTCCTTCAGAAGTTACTTGCGTCAGCGCCACTTCCCGGTAAAGCGAACAACCAATTGTAACCGTTTTTTCTTTCTGTCGTTGTAGTTCTTTAGCAGTAATAATCAGGCTGCTATCAGGGCCTGCCTGGCGAATGCGAAAGCTACTGTCGCTGCCAATGCTGTTTATTTCTACATAATCATTGGGCCCTAAAGCAAGTGTGCTGTATGCTATCATGAGGTCTTTATTGTGGTCAACAGCAGCAGGCAAAGCATGTAATGCAAAGGTTGTAAAATCAAAATTGTTTTCAAATTTCTTACCATTAATATCTGTAAAAGCAATGCTGTGTGTTCCGTTAAAATTGCTGAATTTTTTTCGGGTTTCATAAAAAGCGCCACCGCCTTCACTGCTGTCCACTTTTAGTTTTTCGCCATCCAGTTCTACTAAACTACCATCATTTAAAACAAGGGTAGTACCGGCGCTTCCTGCAAAACGGTACTGAAAATTCAGTTCTACGTCGGCATCAGGTTCATTGTAACTTATCTCATAATCCATATAAATCTTATCCTGGTTTACATCTTTACTATCGCCAATTTCATTACTGTCGCAGGCGGCCAAGGTTACAATTACTGCTAAAAAGGCTGCCAATAATGGTTTTTGCTGTATCATGTTATGTTTGTTTTAGTATTTATACCTCAGGCGTTGAAAGGTTAGTTAATTAAATCATAAACAGGTTAAAATAGAGCGCTAAACTCTCACATTGAAACCCTAAACATTTACTACCTTTGTCGCCCCTTTATTATCAGCGGAATCAAGCGCTGCCATTATGGCTCAAAACTGTTTTTTGCACCATATTTGACAATGTAATATTGCTGATAATAAAGAATTTATACAATACCCAACAACACTGAATTTTATGATAGGATTTATTTCGAAACTTTTTGGCGGTAACAAGAGCGAAAAAGACGTAAAGAAAATTAAACCCGTGGTTGAGCAAATCAACCAGTTCTTTAATCAATATCAAACATTAAGCAATGATGAACTGCGTAATAAAACTGCTGAGTTTAAGCAGCGTATTACCGATCATCTTAGTAAAATAGATGCCGATATAAAAGATAAAAAGAAAGCTGCTGAAGAATTACCTGTGGCCGATATTAACGGCCGTGATGTTTTTTATAAAGAAGTTGACGAATTAATTAAGAACAGAGATAAGGAATTGGAAATTGTTTTGCAGGAAATTTTACCCGAAGCATTTGCTGTGGTGAAAGAAACCAGTCGCCGTTTTAAAGAAAATGAAACCATTGAAGTTGTTGCTACCGAATTAGACAGAACACTGGCTGCTAAAAAAGATAGTCTTACCATTGAAGGCGATAAAGCAATTTATAAAAACAATTGGACAGCAGGCGGTACAAAAGTTACCTGGAACATGGTGCATTACGATGTGCAGTTGATTGGTGGAATGGTTTTACATTCAGGTAAAATTGCCGAGATGGCAACGGGTGAGGGTAAAACATTGGTGAGTACATTGCCTGCATATTTAAATGCGTTATCTGGCCAAGGCGTACATATTGTAACGGTGAACGATTATTTGGCTAGACGTGATGGTGAGTGGAACGGCCCCATCTTTGAATTTTTAGGCCTGCGTGTTGATTGTATTGACAAGCACGAACCCAACAGCGATGCCCGCCGCAATGCCTACAATGCCGATATTATTTATGGTACCAATAACGAATTTGGTTTTGATTACTTGCGTGATAATATGGTGCATACACCTACCGAAATGGTGCAGCGCAAACATCATTTTGCCATGGTGGATGAAGTGGATAGTGTATTGATTGATGATGCTCGTACACCGTTGATTATAAGTGGTCCGGTTGGACACAGTGATAACACGCAGCAATTTTTCGATTTAAAACCAAGAATTGAGCAATTGATTGATGCACAACGAAAAGCAACCAATCAGTTTTTAATTGAAGCCAAAAAGAAAATTGCAGAAGGAAATGATGATCCAAGGGATGGCGGACTTGCTTTATTCCGTGCTCACCGGGGTTTGCCAAAGAACAGCGCCTTAATTAAATTTTTGAGTGAGCCCGGTATGCGTGTTAAGATGCAGAAGACCGAGAATCATTATTTAGCCGATCAGCAAAAAGAAATGCCGAAGGTTGATGCTGAGTTGTTTTTTAATATTGATGAAAAAAATAACCAGGTTGATTTAACTGATTTAGGGATTTCTTTAATTACAAAGAGCGGAGAAGATCCTGAGTTTTTTATCCTGCCCGATATTGCCACCCGACTGGCCGAAATTGAAAAGAGCACCATATCTGCTGATGATAAATTACAACAGAAAGAAACTTTACTGAATGACTATACTTTAAAGGCTGATCGTATTCATACCATGCAGCAATTATTGAAAGCATATACGTTGTTTGAGAAAGATGTGGAGTATGTAATTATGGAAGGTGCTGTAAAGATTGTAGATGAGCAGACGGGCCGTATCATGGAAGGTCGCCGATATTCTGATGGTTTGCACCAGGCTCTTGAAGCGAAGGAAAATGTAAAGATTGAAGCATCTACCCAAACCTATGCTACGGTTACGTTACAGAACTATTTCCGGATGTATCATAAGCTTGCCGGTATGACCGGTACTGCCGAAACAGAAGCCGGTGAGTTCTGGAGTATTTATAAATTGGATGTAGTTTCTATTCCTACAAACGTGCCGGTTATAAGAAAAGATGATCAGGATTTTGTGTACAAAACAAAACGTGAAAAATACAAGGCGGTAATTGATGAAGTTGAAAAATTACGTAGCCAAGGCAGACCTTGTCTGGTAGGTACAACTAACGTAGAAGTGAGTGAGTTATTGGCCAGGATGTTGAAGCAAAAAAATATTCCTCATAATGTTTTGAATGCAAAGCAGCATGGTAAAGAGGCGCAGGTTGTAGCTGAAGCCGGTTTGCCGGGAGCTGTTACGATTGCTACCAACATGGCTGGTCGTGGTACCGATATTAAACTCGGCTTGGGCGTTAAAGAAGCAGGCGGTTTGGCAATACTTGGTACAGAGCGTCATGAGAGCCGTCGTGTAGACAGGCAGTTACGTGGGCGTGCTGGTCGTCAAGGTGATCCGGGTAGCTCAAGCTTTTTTGTTTCTTTAGAAGATGACCTGATGCGTATGTTTGGCAGTGAGCGTATTGCCGGACTGATGGACAGAATGGGTTATAAAGAAGGTGAAGTGATTCAACACAGCATGATTACCAAGAGTATTGAAAGAGCACAAAAGAAAGTAGAGGAAAATAACTTTGGTATTCGTAAGCGTTTGCTGGAGTATGATGATGTGATGAATAAGCAGCGTAATGTGGTTTACAAAAAACGTAACCATGCTTTGTTTGGCGAAAGGCTTGCGCTTGATTTAGATAATTCATTTTATTCTGTTGCCAACGGCGTTATAAATTCTTTTAAAGAAATTAATAACCACGATGAGTTTAAATTGGCGGCCATAATGAATTTTGGAATTGATACGGCCATCAGTGCATCGGAATTGGATAAGGGCGATATGAACAGTTTAAGCGAACGCCTATATACCGAAGCCATTGAGCAATACCGCCAAAAAACGGATGCGATGGTTAAGCAAACATTACCCATTATTAAAAATATCCGTCACGAACAGGGCAATCATATTGAGAATGTAGCGGTGCCTTTTACCGATGGTAAAAAACAAATTCAGGCATTGGCTAATTTGGATAAATACTTAGCATCCGAAGGAAGAGAATTAAACGATGCGCTAGAACGTAACATCACGCTGGCTTTAATTGATGATGCCTGGAAAGAGCATTTACGTGCCATGGATGATTTGCGACAGAGTGTACAGTCGGCCAGTTACGAACAGAAAGATCCTTTGGTTATTTATAAGATTGAAGCTTTTGGTGCCTTTAAGCAAATGGATGATAAAGTGAATAAAGAAATTGTAAGTTTCCTTTGCCATGCGCAGATACCAATGGAGCAAACCAATGCTGGACAGATTCGTGAGGGACGTGAACGCAAAACTGATCTTAGTAAAATGCGTCAGCGTAAGGAAGAGTTTGCAGGTGCTGGCGGTGGCCCCGAACATTTAAGTGGTGAGAATGATTATATAGACCCGTCAGAACAAGTAAAGCAGGAACCGATACGAGTGGAAAAAGCGCCAGGAAGAAATGATCCTTGTCCTTGTGGAAGTGGTAAGAAGTATAAACATTGCCACGGGTAAAGTAAAAAATATTAAAAAGCCGATTCAATTTTGAATCGGCTTTTTTTATGCTATAAATATTTTATCAATACCCCGCTTTTGCTCCACCAATATTCTCAATCGGGTGCCAGGTAGTTTTTATTTCCTGAAAGTCCATAATAAAATAAGGAGATTGGCCTGTTGTATTAGCCCATTTTACTTTATCATACAGTACAACACGTTTTACATTTAAGGCAGATTTTTCTTTAATCATTTTTTGTATGGCTGCATCGGCTTCGCAAAAAACGGTTGCATTCACATCCATATGATCTGCAAAGTAGGGGACAAGTTCAGCAACTTTGCCGGTGAGGATATTTACCACGCCCCCCGGTAAATCCGAACTATTAAGCACTTCGGCAAATGTTACAGCACAAAGTGGTTTAGTTGAAGATGCTAAAACGATACAGGTGTTACCTCCGGCGATGATTGGAGCGATGACCGAAACTAATCCTAATAAAGAGTCTTTTTGTGGTGCAATAGCAGCCACCACACCAGTAGGTTCCGGTACCGAAAAATTAAAATGTGAAGAAGCAACGGGGTTAACAGAACTATAGAGTTGCTGAAATTTATCGCACCAACCGCTGTAATAAATCAAACGGTCAATGCAGAGGCTAACTTCTTTTTCGGCCTGTGCTTTGGTCGAATCTTGTTTCATTAACTCGTCAACGAACTGAGCTTTTCTTCCTTCCAACATTTCTGCAATGCGGTAGAGAATTTGCCCACGGTTAAAAGCAGCACGGCCACTCCAGCCGCCAAAAGCTCCTCTGGCAGCACCTACTGCATCCCTGAAATCTTTTCTGGAACCCAGGCAAACATTCGCCAAATTTTCTTTTTTAGAATTTGTAGCGATATAGTATCTGCCGGATTCAGTACGGGGGAATTTTCCACCGATATATATTTTGTAAGTTTTTAAAACTTCAAGTCGTTTTTCTGTTGTTGCCATAATCAATGTTTAAAAATTTTAAAAGGTTTGAAACGTTTAAGAGGTTTGTTCAACTTTGAACTTCTTTAACATTTTAAACCATATTCACGTAAGCTGATAAGCCATGCAATCCACCTTCTCTGCCATATCCGCATTCTTTTTAACCTCCGAATGGTGATGTTGGATCAAACTTATTAAATGTGTTTGCCCAGATAACGCCGGCTCTTAATTTGGTTGTAAGGTTGAATATCTTAGAACCCTTATCAGTCCACACGCCTGCACTAAGGCCATAGGGTGTATTGTTAGCTTTTTCAATCACTTCATCGTCTGTTCTGAAGCTTTGAATGGCCAGTACCGGTCCAAAAATTTCTTCCTGTGCAATACGGTTGCTTTGTGCCACATTAGTAAAGATGGTTGGCCTGCAATAGAATCCTTTCTTTGGTAAAGCGCATGAACTCTGGTACATTTCTGCACCTTCCTGTTGACCGATTTTTATGTATTTATTAATGATATCTAATTGTTCTTTTGAATTGATTGCACCTATATCCGTGTTCTTATCCATCGGGTTGCCAACTATTAAAGTTTCTAATCTGTCTTTTAGTTTGCGTACCACTTCTTTAAAAACAGATTCCTGAACATACAAACGTGAACCGGCACAACATACATGACCTTGGTTAAAGAAGATGCCATTGATAACACCTTCTACTGCTTGATCAAGCGGTGCATCGTCAAAAATGATATTGGCAGCTTTGCCACCAAGTTCCAATGTTGCTTTTTTGTTAGTGCCGGCAATAGCACGTTGAATTATTTTGCCTACATCGGTTGAGCCCGTAAAAGCAATCTTATTAATATCAGCATGATTAACAATGGCTGCACCGGTTGCTCCTGCACCGGTAATAATATTTACAACGCCCGGAGGCAGATCGGCTTCCTGTATTATTTCTGCAAGTTTTAATGCAGTAAGTGAAGTGTTTTCAGCAGGTTTTAAAACAACCGTATTTCCACAAGCCAATGCCGGTGCTATTTTCCAGGCGGCCATCAGCAAAGGAAAGTTCCAGGGAATGATTTGTCCGGCAACGCCCAATGGTTCCGTGCGACGATTTGGAAAAGCATATTCCAGTTTATCGGCCCAGCCTGCATAATAAAAGAAATGATTGGCAGCAGTTGGCACATCAAAATCACGACTCTCACGGATGGG
>JBBKXU010000371.1:0-2520 GCA_037969645.1 Ferruginibacter sp.
CGCTTATGATGGGCTGAATGAACGGATGGGTATTGGATTCCTTAGAATAAAAACTTATATTTAATAAAACCATGTTTTATGGGCGCTCCTAAAAAAATATTCTTTTCTTACTCTAAACAACCCGAAGATCTTGAGTTGTATAAAAGAATCAACAAACATTTTGCGGCTTATCAGGGTTTGGGTTTACTGGGCATCATCGACAAAAAGGAACTGTTTAAGTTAACGGGAGATAAGGCAGGGATTAATGAAATACTTAAATCTTCGGATATTGCTATTCCGCTGCTGAGCATTGATTTTGTTATTGATGAAGAGTGTATTCAGGAGCTGGAAATGGCCATTAGTAACAATGTTAAGATCATACCCATTTTTCTACGTGATTTTGATCTGAATTCTTTTAACCAGATAACACTGTATAAAAATCAAATTTTACCCAGCGACCGTACGCCTGTTGACGGTTTTATGAACTCGGGAACAAATACTGAATCTGTTTTTAAAGAGATTGCCCAAAATGTTAAGTCGATTATACTGCCGGAACTGGCACAGATAAAACTGCAGAGAGCATCTCAATCTTATTATTATCTTATTGCGGCCCTGGTGTTTGTAACTGGGGCTGTTGGCGCCTGGTACATGTATGATCAAACAAGCGACCTGCGCATATTTGCCGTTATTGTGCTGATGACCATTGTGATATCGTTGATTGCTTTGAAAAATGTAATATTTCCTAACAAGGTTAAAATAGTAAAACAGTAATATGGAAAATAACGAATCGAACTATGATCTGGTAGAAACACTGATTGCTAATTCGAAGAGATCGAAATGGTGGACCACAGTACTGGTGGTTGTGTTATGTTTACTATCGGCACTGGTGCTTATAATTTACAACGACAACAGGAAAAAGAAACAGACTATAGCTGATCAGCAATTTGCTATTACCAAACTGGATACCTTTATAAACGTACAAAATAGGGCAGTAGATTCGCTGAGAAACAAATACGATACTGTTGTAAATAAATATATTTCCGACATAAGGTACTATGTAGAGTATGCAAGTAACAACCAATATCACAACGGAGATGGTTTAAGAACTGCCAATGAGTTGCTTTATCAAATGGAGGATCAGTTTAAAATGTTTGTAGATTCAATAAAGAGCGAAACCTCCCGGTTAAGAAATGAACTTGTTGAAAAGGATATGGGCAGCCCGCAGGATGATCATTAATTGATTACTTGAGATGGGTCTTTACCGCCCTGCGTTGCTGAACTGCCACCCCTATGGTTTTGTGTTGCCGTTGTACACGGCCTTTTATTAAATATTAATTGGTCTCCGCTTGCATTCGTCAAATAATAACTATACCTTATACCCCCAAACGCTAAAGAATTAACCTTAAGAGTATATTTTCCTACACACACTAAAAAACAAAACTACAAACATGAAACAAATCATTTTAATGGCAGGGCTGGCTTTTGTGCTGGCTAGCTGTAACAACGAATCCAAGGATGCAACTAATGCAGCTACCGAAAAAGCAGCAACGGCATCTACAGTTGAGCTTCCGTATAAACTGGAAAAGCCTTACGAGAACTGGCAGATAGGCAGCAACGAAAATGTGGCCGCCGCTATGGGTGCCCTAAAGGCATATGCTGATAAGGATTATACAGCTCTTGCAGGGTTTACAGCGGATTCTATAGAAGTGAAGTTTG
Organism: Ferruginibacter sp.; assembly: GCA_037969645.1. GTDB lineage: Bacteria > Bacteroidota > Bacteroidia > Chitinophagales > Chitinophagaceae > Ferruginibacter. Next base: position 1,696 of record JBBKXU010000371.1, read on the forward strand.
ATAATTATCAGCAAAAACTCAGCAGAGACAGTGCGGTTGCTATGTTTGCCGCTCAGCGTAACACGTACAGCAATTATTCAGTTAACATGTACGATTATGTGTCGGTTATTTCGGCCGATAAAAAAACAGAATGGGTAACCCTTTGGTACAAGCAGATATGGACAGATGCAAAAGGAAAAGTTGATTCAGTAGCTGTTGTTGATGATTTTAAAATGGAAAATGGAAAAATAGCAGTGCTGGATGATAAGGATCAGCGTTATCAGGCAAAAAAATAAATAAAGTTTTAGCTTATTCGCCCTGCAGTGTTCTGCGGGGCATTTTTGTTTTAAATTCTAAGGCTGGTAAGCAAGCTTACTGTCAATCGAAATGAGGTGCTTAAATCAGTTTCTCAGGCGAGTCTCTGCCCGAGCAATGAGCGCAGGCCCAGGACTCGCCGTCTATCATGAAGGCATGCTTAGATCAATATCATCTAACTCTTCAAATTAAAATTTTAGTTAGTAATTGGATTAATGTGCTTCGTAGAACGGCGAGTCCTGCAATCCAACGCACAGGGCCTGGGCAGAGACTCGCCTGCGAAGAGGAGGTTCAGCGTTGTTAGGCAAATAAATAATTGAGATGTAACTTATTCGCCCTGCAGTTTTCTGCGGGGCGTTTTGTTTTAAATTCTAAGGCGGGTAAGCAAGCTTACCATCAATTAAAATGAGGTGCTTAAATTAAAATCATCTAGCGGCCACATTTGTAACAGGGTATTTCAGTCAGAAAATTTTTCGTAAATTCAAATGAAAAGTCAGCAAGAGACTGCTTTGTTTTTCACCTTAAAACAAT
>JBBKXU010000372.1:0-7358 GCA_037969645.1 Ferruginibacter sp.
ACATAAGCTGCAGTACGCATATCCGGAATTTCAGGATTGTTCATCCAGATATCCATTATCTCCTTAGTGGCTGCACTCATTGTTTCTTCCAATCCACTATGCACCAGATCAACTTCATCGGCACCATGCATAATTATATTTCTTTCGGTTTCGTTAACTTTTTTACCACTCAACTCCTCAATTTGTCCTAAAATACGGGTATTTAAATTCTCGGTAAATCGCTTTTCCAAACGGCCATAACGTACATGACTTAAATTTTTAAGCCACTCGAAATAACTTACAGTAACACCGCCTGCATTCAAATACATATCCGGTACACATAAAATTCCCTTTTTCAAGAATATTTCATCAGCATCGGGTGTACAAGGTCCATTGGCAGCTTCGCCAATAATTTTTGCTTTTATTCTATCTGCATTTTCCTTATTAATTACATTCTCCAATGCTGCTGGAATTAAAATATCGCATTCCAATTCAAGTGCATCTGTAGTTAGGTTTAAATTGGTTGCACCTGGAAAATTTAAAATTGAACCGGTTTTTTGACGATGTAAAAAAACTTCCAGTTCATTTAAGCCATCAGCATTAAAAATAGCACCTTCGTATTCGGCCAGCGCAATAACTTTTGCCCCTGCTTGTCTAAAAAACTGTGCACTATGGTAGCCCACATTACCCAAGCCTTGTATCACTACGGTTTTACCTTTGACGCCTGTAGTCAGTCCAAGTTTCTTCATTTGATCTTCCATGTTACACACTTCACGTATGCCATAAAAAACACCAAGCCCGGTTGCTTCCTTACGGCCACGTACACCACCTTGTGTTACTGGCTTACCTGTTACACAGCCGGCTGCATCAATTTCGCCAGGCCTTAATGAGGCATAAGTATCAACTATCCAGGCCATTTCTCTTTCGCCTGTGCCATAATCTGGTGCAGGTACATCAATGCCGGGTCCAATAAAATTTTTCTTTACTAATTCCGATGTATAACGACGGGTTATTTTTTCCAGTTCATACTCACTGTATTTACGTGGATTAATTTTAATACCTCCCTTTCCACCACCAAATGGAACGTTTACAATGGCACATTTATAAGTCATCAAACTGGCCAATGCCATTACTTCATCCTGGTTTACTTCGTCGCTGAAACGAATACCTCCCTTACAAGGAGTTTTATGATGACTGTGTTGAACGCGGTAGGCTTCAATAACTTCAATAGTACCATCGTCTCTTTTAATTGGAAAACGCATGCGGTACACACTGTTACAGGCTTTAATCTGTTCAAGTATGCCCAAATTCCATTTTGTAAATTTGGCCGCTTTGTCAAAACTTCTTTCTACGTTTTGAAAGAAAGTGTATTCGTGTGGAGCACTCATAAAATTGGTTTTATATTTAGCAATCGTTTTTTAAAATTCTTTAGCAAATCTTTTGTATCAATCTTTTCCCTTTTCCAGTCTGGTAATCTTCCTGTCTAATAAAAATACATAAATGAACAGTCCTATCAAAATTGTAAGGCAAACTGCCACCACCACATAAATCTTTCCGTTACTCCGCATTACATCGGCCATTTCGGGTTTATTTTCCTGAGCAAAAGCCAGTGTTGTAAACAACAAACAGGATAATGAAAGCAGAAAACTTCTGAATAATTTATTCATTTATCAGCGATTTATCTTTAATTAATTGTAATCTTATTTTTAAGGATGCAATCCACACGCCCAGCAAGGTCCAGCCTATAATTGCCGGGTAAAACACCAGCCTCAAATTACTATCAATATCTTTAAAATTTAAAGCCGGATTGCCACTATCACTTCCAGGGGCGCCGGGGTGTAAACTTCCTACTAAACGGGGTATTATCCAAATGCTTGGAAAAAGCATGGCAAATGCAAAAATGTTGTAAACTGCACTAATCCTCGCTTTTTTATCCATATCGGTAAACGATCCTCTTAAAACAAAATAAGCACCATAAATCAAAAGGGCAATAGCAGCACCAATCAGTTTCGGTTCTTTTAAAATACTTCCCAGCGATTGGCTTTGATCGGTAACCCAAGTATAGTTTGCCCAAATAGTACCGGTTGCGTATCCCAAAATTCCAAAAAATGAACCAACGGCTGCAAAATTGTGGGCAAAAATATCGTTGCGTAAATTGAACCCTCTCAGGTATTTGATGCTATATACGAAGCTGATGGCAAAAAGTATCATCATCCCAAACCACATGCACACATGAAAATAGAGGTTACGAATGGTTTCATTAAGAATAAACAAACGAGGCACATCTAAGAGCAAACCACCAACAACCGTGTAGATTAACAAGAGAAAGGATAATATTTTCCACCAGTTTTTTTGCAAACAACAGAACGTTTAATTGAGAGGGCAAAGTTAGGGTAAACCTGTACAAAGAATTAAAAAAAAATCATTTTATATGATTAATCTTTCCATAGGTAGGGAAATAAAATAACCGCCAAGGCAATCACCAAAACATCGAGTCCGATTATTAACCCTGTAAGCTGCAGAACGGCACCTTCTTTAAAAACCTCGCTAAAAGCTGCCTTGCTTAATTTCATCAGCATTAATAATTGCGGCAATATTAAAGGGAACCCCAAAATAGCAATGAGCGCAGCATTTTGCTGTGCTTTTGCGGCTATGGCACTCATTAAGGTAAATACAATGCTGATGCTGCCGCCACCTAAAACTACAATGCCAATAAATAGAAAAACATTATCAACCGGGTTTTTAAGGTAGATGAAAAAGAGCAGCAAACTAAGCAAACTCATCACAATCATGAGCAGCAGATTATACAGCATTTTTGCAATGATAAACTCAACCGGAGAAGCAATCGAATAAAAATAAAGCATACGCCCCTTGCTTTCCTGCAAAAAACTCTTAGCCACTGCATTTACGCAAATAAATAACTGAATAACCCAAAAAAGGCCATTCCATACATTGGCATCGGGCTGCTCAATAGATAAATAAATTACAAATATGGTGGACGCTATGTATAACAGAACTCCATAAAATGTATGTTTCTGCCTGAACTCAAGCAATACATCTTTCTTAAAAAGCGTAATTATTCTATTAAACATGTTTCCAAATAAAATTTAATCCTTCAACTGTGCACAATGTCTGCAGCGAGGCTCATAAATATCTTTTTCGCCCAATAAAATTTGAGGGCCGGTGGCAACTTTGCGATAACTGATATTGGCAATATTGCCGCATTTCATACAAATGGCGTGTAGTTTCGTAATATAATCAGCCTTGGCAAGCAGGTTTGGCATTTGGCCAAAGGGATTGCCCATGTAATCCATATCCAGTCCGGCAACAATTACCCGAATGCCTCTTTGCGCCAGTTGTTCGCAAACATTTGCAACTTCAGCATCAAAAAACTGGGCTTCGTCAATGCCTACCACGTCTACATCCTGAGCCAAAACTAATATGCTTTGCGAATTATCAACCGGTGTAGAATGTATAGCATTGGTGTCGTGGCTAACAATTTTTGTTTCGTCGTACCGCACATCTATAGCTGGTTTAAAAATCTCTACTTTAAGGTTTGCAATTTTAACTCTTTTCAGTCTGCGTATCAGTTCTTCTGTTTTTCCGCTGAACATGCTACCGCAAATCACTTCAATCCAGCCACGCCTTTCGCCTTTTAAATTAGGTTATATAAACATTTATGTATTTTTTTTAAAAATCAGTTAGTAACTTAGGGGCCTCACTTTAATTTTTAACGATTGCCTGCCTCAAGCACGGGCATCAAAAGTATAATAATATCATGGAAAGAGTGGAGACACTCCTAAATAAATTACAGGACCAGTTTGCACAGAATGCTTCGACAGAGCAGTTGCTGTTTACGGTTCAAATGCTACAGGCCGAATTAATTCACCTGCAGCAAACCAATGCCCCTGCTTTTAACGACGCTACGGTAGCTGTTACGGCATCTAATTTAAACAACCCATTTCCGGATAATTCAAAAATTCACATTGTCTCAATTAAACCAGAGTCTGCACCCGAACCCGAAGAACGGACGGTTGAAATTTTACAGGTTGATGAAGCAGAAATTGAAGCAGAACTGGAGGAAATTAAAAAAAACGCTGAATCTATTCAGCAAATAAGTGTGCATAACAAGCCACATATTATTTTTGAAACCGAAGAAGATATCCCAACCCTAACGCATCAGAAACAACCTTTACCTGATCCGCCTAAAACGGCCAGAGAAATAAATGAATCAGTGGCAGCAGAAGCCCCGTCTTTAAATGACAGGCTGAAACAATCTAAAATTGATTTGGGCGATACCCTAACAGAAGTGCCAATAAGGGATTTGCGGAAAGCCATTGGTGTAAATGATCGTTTTCTTTTTATTAACGATTTATTCCGCGGCGATGAAGCGGTTTATGAAAGAAGTATTAAAACAATAAATGGTTTTTCTATTTTCCCCGAAGCGGAATACTGGATACAAAGAGAATTGAAAGTAAAAAATGGATGGGATGATAATGAGGAATTAGTTAAGCAATTCTATCAATTAGTTAAAAGGCGTTTTTCCTGAATAAACTCAATTATTTTTTTCGATGCACCAGCGTGATCATGCACATATTGTTTGGCTGCGTCTCCCCTTCTCATTCTTTCCTCTGTATTATTTAACAGGTTATTTAACGCAGCTTCCAGACTAACAGGTCCATCAATACTAATTCCGCCTTCGGCTTTTAATAAGCCTATTGCCTCATCAAATTTTTCATATACAGGTCCAAAAACAACTGGCTTACCATACACAGCAGCTTCCAGCACATTATGCACACCGTCGGCCCCAAAGCCGCCACCAACATAGGTTACGGCTGCGTATTTATATAAACGGGATAACATACCAACGTTGTCAATGATGAGAACGTTTGGCGTTGATCGTTGCCCGTTGTCAGTTGTCTGTTGTCCGTCGTCGGTCGTCTGCTCTTTCACTAAATCCGAATAAAATATCGACTTTGGAAATTCATCCTTCACGTCATGCAGATTCGTTTTATTTATCTCATGCGGTGCAATAATAAATTTTATATGCTGATGCACATTTACGAAATGCAGCAATTCAATTTCATCCTCTTCCCAGGTGCTGCCGGCAACAACTACCTGACTGCCGCCGCAAAATTCAGCAATATGTGGTACATCAATAAATTCTTCGGCAATCTTCAATACCCTGTCAAAACGGGTATCGCCGTTGGAACTTACATTTTCTGTATAGCCCAGCTTTTCCAATAATTTTTTTGATTCAGTATTCTGTACAAAAAAGTGGGTAAAGCTTTCCAGCATTTGCGTCCATATTGCGCCATACCATCTGAAAAAAGGTTGGTTTGGCCTGAATATGCCCGATACTAAAATTGTAGGAATCTTTCTCTGCTTTATTGCAGTGAGGTAATAAAACCAATATTCATATTTTACCCAAAGCACCAATGAAGGCTTTACTGCATCTAAAAACTTTTCTGCATTTAACGCAGAATCCATTGGCAGGTAAAATACTTGGTCAACACCTTCATAATCCTTCATTATTTCATAGCCCGATGGAGAAAAGAAGGTCAATACAATTTTTTGCTGCGGATTTTGAGTTTTTAAAGCTTCCAGTAAAGGCCTGCCCTGCTCAAACTCGCCAAGGCTGGCGCAATGCATCCAGATTGGTTGTCGGCTGTCGTCCGTCTTCTGAAGTTCGTTGATTTGATTAAAAATATTCCGACGGCCATTTACCCATTTTTTTGCCTTGGGGTTCCATAGCGACACGAGTCTGATTCCGGCGGAATACAATACTAAAAACAGGTTATATAAAAATTTGCTCAACATTTAATTTACGACAAAACTAATGGCAATTTTTTAATTGATGGGTTTCCTGCTGCGAATTCTTCATTCTACATGCAATCCTTATCTTTGCGACGCATAAAAATATCGTATATGAGGCCCCTACAAATGGTTGACACCAAAACCCAATATTTAAAAATTAAACCCGAAGTTGACGCTGCCGTTTTAGCGGTAATGGAAAGCTCCCTGTTTATTGGTGGTAAAGTGGTAAATGATTTTGCCGATAACCTGGCAAAATACCATGGTAGTAAGCATTGTATTCCTTGTGCCAACGGTACCGATGCCCTACAAATTGCGCTAATGGCGCTTGGTCTGCAACCCGGAGATGAGATCATTACACCTTCTTTTACTTATATAGCAACTGTTGAAGTTGCTGCTTTGCTTAACATTAAACCAATTTTTGTTGAGGTAGACGCTAAAACTTTTTGTATAGATCCCGAAGCGATTGAAAAAGCTATTACGCCCAAGACCAAAGCGATTGTACCAGTACATTTATATGGCCATGCGGCTAATATGGAAAAAATAATGGCCATTGCTGCAAAACATAATTTGCCAGTTATTGAAGATAATGCCCAGGCCATTGGTTGCGATTATACTTTTAGCGATGGCACTATCAAAAAGACCGGTAGCATTGGGCATATTGGTTGTACTTCCTTTTACCCATCAAAAAACCTGGGTGCTTTTGGCGATGGCGGTGCCATGTTTACAAATGATGATGAACTGGCTGCCAAATTAAGAATGATTGCTTCTCATGGCCAAAGCAAACGTTATTACCATGATGTGGTGGGTTGCAACAGCAGGCTGGATGCCATACAAGCGGCAATATTAGATATAAAACTCTCTCATTTAGATGAATACATTGCAGCCCGCAGAAAAGCTGCCGATTTTTATAATAATGCTTTCGCAGGAAATAAATCCATCACCGTTCCGTTTAGAGATGGCAACAATAAGCATGTATTTCATCAATACACATTGATATTAAATGATGTTGACAGAGATGCTTTAAACCAGTTTTTAACTGATAACGGTGTGCCGAACATGATCTATTATCCTGTACCGGCGCATAAACAAAAAATGTTTGACGCATTTGGTGGCAGCAATTATAAACTGGAGACAACAGACTGGTTAACAGAAAGGGTGATCTCTTTACCCATACATACTGAACTGGATGAAGAACAACAAAGTTTTATCGTATCAAAAGTATTAGAATTTATAAATAAATAACAAATGAAAATTGCAGTTATTGGAACAGGTTATGTTGGATTAGTATCGGGCACTTGTTTTGCCGAAACGGGTAATACAGTTACTTGCGTTGATATTAACGAAGCAAAAATTGCCAAGTTAAATTCAGGTAAACTTCCCATTTACGAACCAGGACTTGAAAAATTGTTTCTGCGTAACCAAAAAGAAGGCCGTCTTCATTTTACCACTTCGTTAATTGAGGGCATAGTAGATGCTAAGATAATAATACTTGCATTACCTACGCCCCCCGGTGAAGATGGAAGCGCCGATCTTAAATACATTCTTGGTGTGGCAGATGATTT
>JBBKXU010000373.1:0-12696 GCA_037969645.1 Ferruginibacter sp.
ATTTTATAATTACTGATAAGTTTGCCTTCCCAATTAAAACCGCTGTTACTGAGATTAAGATTTTTAACACTTGCTTTTACCGTACTGTATTGCAGGTTAAAAGTGGGCGTAATTTCAAAGTTTTTTCCGGCTTTGTGTTGTACCGTAAACTCAACACCATACTCGTTTTTGGTACTGGCATTTATATACGTGTTGAGTATGGCATTGGGATCAACAGCCGCGTTATTCAATTGCTGGAACTGTGCTGCCGTTATGGTATCGCTGTATTGGGTGATATCATTTGGATTGGTTTTGAAATACAAGACTGCCAATATATTTCCACGCTTATAATCTCTGCTATAATTCAACTCAAATGAATTTGCGTATTCGGGCTTTAAAGCCGGATTTCCCTGACGGATATTTGCCGGATCGTTGATATCGATAAACGGATTCATTTGCCAGAACCTGGGGCGGCGTATTCGCCTGGTATAATTAAACTGCAGCTCATCTTTCTCCGATAATTTTTTGGTGATAAAAAAACTAGGGAATAGGGCATCCCAGATATTCTTCAACTGGCTTGGATATTCATACCCAAATTTAAAAGCACTATCAACCAGTTCGCCATCAAATTTGGCTTGCTCGGCACGTAAACCAAGCTGGTAACTGAAATTTTCTTTCTTATAAGAATAAGTAACATAAGCCGCGTTGATCATCTCAGTATAAACATAATTATTACTCAGCGGCAGTTTAACATTCTGTCCGTTGTTTAAGGCAAAAGCATCATACAGGCTGTTAAATTTGTTATGATAGGTTCTTAAACCCATTTCTAATTTAGTGTTTTTACTAAGCGGATTTGTATAATCTACTTGAGCAGTAAATTGTTTTTCGTTACTGCTGCCATAGTTCCAAACTGTTGCCTGTGGCTGATATTCGGTACCATCGGGATTATAATACAGGTTGATGATATCGGATTTGCTGTCACGTCCGCCATAATTATAACTCAGGTCGGCAGTGAGTTCTTTCCCTTCTTTAGGAAAATTATATTTGTAATTTAGATTCGTACTGTTACGGCTGTAATTAAACTCGTCGGTGGAGTTTCTCACACCATACCGCTCCAGTACACGGCTGCTGTTTAAATATTCCTGATCCTGCTTTTCATCATTATCGTTTTTGCCGGCATTAATGCTTTGTGTTATAGTAACCGTATTTCGGTTGCTGACGAAAATATCGACACCAAAACGAATAGAGTTGCGTCGCCTGGAACGGTTGCCAACAGAATACTGATTAAAATAATCAGTTACGGCACTGTTACTCTTATTTTGCCTTAATGCACTCCCTTTGGCTCTGCCACCCATTTGGTTTGTACCGGTACTTACAAAAAAATTGAATTTGCCCTGCCGCATGTTTACATTAAGATTAGCTGCAAAAACTTTGGGCGTACCCACACTAACCGATGCTACACCATTCAGTCCAATACGTTTGTTCTTTTTTAGTACTACGTTGATGATACCTCCAGAACTGGCTGCGTCAAATTTTGCGGAAGGGTTGGTAATGAGCTCTACCCGTTCTATATGTTCAGCCGGTATTTGATCAAGCGTTAAAATCGTTGGCCTGCCATCAACAAAAATCTGTGGTGAGCTTCTTCTCAATGTAACATTGCCATCAATATCTACAGAGACAGAAGGAATATTTTTCATAATGTCAACAGCTGTGCCACCCGTAGCAAGTAAACTCTTATCAACATTAAAAATTTTACGGTCTATACCCATTTCCAGGCTGGGTTTGCCAGTGCTCACAACAACTTCATCTAGTTGTTTAAAATTTCCGTTAAGTGTAATATTGCCGAGGTCTTTTTCGAAACTGCCCCGGGAATTAGCTCCGCCGTCGGCATTAACAACAATAACCTGATCAATGGGCTCAAACCCTAAAGCAGTAATGAGCAGCCTGAAACTGTCTTGTGGCTGCAGGTTTTCAAACATAAATTCTCCGTTGGGCCTGCTCAACATGCCATCCAATAAAGCGCTTGTTTTATTATTGCCGCCTGGGTACAATTGTACCGATGCTGCTTCAATAGCTTTTCCCGTATTCTTATCAATCAGTTTACCATAAATGCGATTTGATTTTGGTTGCCTGTTGTTGGGCATACTGCCCTCTCCCGGCAGTTCCTGCTCACCTTGAGCCAGCACTGTAAAAAAAGAGAAAAACCCTACAAGAAAAACTATTAAATATTTCATACTATTATTAAATGGAAACCCTGCCACTCGGCAAAACTGATTTATAAATGCATACCAACGGGTATAACTTAAAATGTAAAAAATTGTTTGTCAAAGGTAACCTTTAATAAGGCGGAGAACAAAGTGTACAAACCTGTTAACACTATGCTCATACAGCAATATTACCGCCTGTATAATATAACTCGGTCAATTTTCTCCAATAATTCAGATTCCATTTTTCCTACCTTTTATAAACTATCTCACTCAAGGATGTTTTAGCGTTATTTTTATAATGAGAAACATCGCCATGAAAACAAAATCCCTGCTGCATTTGTACGAAGTTATTCCAGAGCATGAACGCATTATGGTAGATGTATTACGGCAGGTTATTACTGAACAGCTACCAGCCTATTGCAAAGAAAAAATCTCTTACAATGTCCCCTACTTTTATGGCCACAAAGGAATCTGCATAATTTGGCCGGCTTCAATCCCTAGAGGCGGTATCAAAAAAGGTGTGTTGCTCGGTTTTTGGTATGGCAATAAACTAACTGACGCCGATAATTATTTAACACACGGTACAAACAAACAGATTTTCTATAAAATTTACAATGATGTGGAAGAGATAAACATAAATGCAGTTGTAAAACTTGTAAAAGAAGCTGTTGAATTAGACAGTCGGTGGCGAAAATAAAAACTATTGCAACCTTTCTTCCCTAACTAACGTTTATATATTTAACAGGGTTTTGCTGATAAAAAATAAAATCTGCAGGATCTTTTTAATAACTTAACCCAATACAAACATAAAACTGGTGAAACTCGTTTGGAAAGTGTAGCGCATATATTAAAAGGTTGTGTAAACAGGGAGCATAAATACCAGAAAATGCTCTATGAGCGGTATTATGGCTTTGCCTTAAAAGCAGTATTCCGTTATATATACAGATACGATAAGGCCGTAGATGTAGTTAACGATGGCTTTATCAAGTTCTTTACAAAAATTGATCAGTTTAAATCAGGCAGCGAAGCAGATACGGAAAAAATGATGATGGCTTATTTAAAAAGGATAATGATTAATACTGCCATTGATGAATTACGCAGAGGAAAAATGACTCCGGAGATTGGAGGCATACCCGACCATGTATGGGACATACCAGATAACAGTGAGAATGCAGAACAACTGATACTATACAAAGAACTTATTGTGATGATAAAAGAATTGGCACCACAATACCGTTCGGTTTTTAACCTGTACGTGATAGATGGTTATAACCATATGGAAATTGCCGACCTGCTCAAAATACCCGTTGGTACATCAAAATCATGTTTATCAAGAGCCAAGGCACTGTTACAAAACAATATTAAAAAAAATGAAGAAGCTTTATTATGCCGGATATAAATAACCATATGGACGAACTGTTTCAAAAAGCAGCAGAAAATTATCCGCTTAAAACGGGCAAGGGTAATTTCGACGGGTTGATGCCCTTTATTGCAGGTGAAACAGCCACAAATGCTGCACCGGCAAAGGCTACAGGAAAGCGAAAGACTGCCCTGCTCCTTCTTGCGTTTCTGATTATTGGAGGAGGCATAACAACTTATCTGGTGCGCACAAGCGGTAACGATAAAACAGTGGCCAGTAAAACGCAAACCAAGGAAACACTTAATTCAGTTTCTCAAAACAAAACAAACACACAATTAAACGGCGCTGGTGTAGTCAGTGATAATACAATCGGTTCGGCAGAAGATTTTATTGCAACAGACGAGACAATCTATCAAAAAAATAAAACGGGTTCTTATACTAAATCAAAGTTGTCAGCTAAAATAATGCAGGGTAATGCTGTTGAAGATGGAGTAGTGACAGAATCTGTTTGGGATGATTACACAACTAAAACCGGCAATAAAACTGCAGCGGATATTACTAACATTTCACAAACCGGCAATGCCGATTTGAAAGATGTTACAAAAAAAGAAGCAACTGTTCTACCGGAAGAAAAAAAAGAAATCCCTGCTGAACAAAAAACATCAGCCGGAAAAAAGAATAAGAACAGACCATTTATCTATTATGGTATAGCAGCGGGTGCCGAGCTTAATCAGGTTAAAAACCAAGGCATGACCAAGCCCGGATTTAATGGCGGTATTGTATTGGGTTTGCAATTGAATAAAAAATTATCGGTTGAGACCGGTGTGCAGCTTTCGCAAAAGAAATACTACACTGCCGGAAAACATTTTGAGCCCAAAGCCGGCAGTATGCCTGCGAATATGACGATAAATAGTCTGGATGGCACAAGCACCTTGATAGAAATACCAGTAAGCATAAAGTACAATTTAAGTAAAAAGAAAAATACATTGTATGGTAAAGCAGGTGTCTCATCTTTTATCATGACCAAAGAGGCAAACAAATACCAGGCTTTGGTAAGCGGTCAGGACAAAGAAATTAACAGCACTTACAAAAACACAAAAACTTACACAGCCGCCGAATTGAGATTGAGTGCGGGCTACCAACACAGCCTCGGAAAAAAATTAAATATCCGTGTTGAACCATATATTCAAATTCCGTTAAGAGGTATCGGTATCGGCGCTTTGCCGGTAACAAGTACAGGACTGCAGCTTGTACTTACCAGGAATTAGCAAATTAAAATTTAATCATTTTAAAAATTACCGCAAACCGGTAACAGGCAAACTATTGCCGTCACTTAACAACATTTAAAACTAAAAATCATTATTATGAAACAAGTAAAAAACTGGTTGGTTATGCTTTTATGCACAGCAGCTTTTATCTCCTGTAAAAAAAGCGACCCAACTACGCAAAAAGTAAATTTAAATATTACCGGCCTCGAAGACTTAGGTGCAAATTTCCGGTACGAAGGTTGGCTGATTGTTGGCGGCACCCCTGTAACCACAGGTATATTTTCGGTAAATGCAACGGGTGTTTTATCAAAAACAACATTTGATATTGACAAAACGCAACTGGCAGCAGCAACAGATTTTGTATTAACTATTGAGCCGTATCCAGATGCTGACCCTGCGCCCACGGCCACACATATTCTTGCGGGTTCATTCACTTCTAACACGGCTAACATAACTATTGCCGATTCAAAAGCACTGGGCACTAATTTTAGCACCGCCCTTGGTAAATATATTTTGGCAACCCCAACAGATGGGGCAGCCAACAACGAAAAAAGCGGACTTTGGTTTATTGATCTGGGTACGGGCACGCCTATGAAAGGTTTAACACTGCCAACGCTGCCCGCTGGTTGGGTATACGAAGGATGGGCCGTAATTGGCGGCAAAGCCGTAACCTCAGGCCGTTTTACAAGTACAACCATGGCCGATATGTCGGCACCATTCAGCGGAACAGTTGCGGCAGGGCCTCCATTCCCTGGTGAAGATTATTTGATGAACGCACCAGCCGGATTCACATTCCCTACGGACCTTTCGGGAGGTGTTGCGGTAATTTCTGTGGAGCCTCAACCGGATAATAGTCCTGCACCATTTACTTTAAAGCCGCTGGTAGGCAATATTCCAGCTGCAGCCGCAGATCATGTTACTTATGCCATGGGATTAAATACCGGCGCATTACCATCAGGTACAATAACGAGGTAACGCAAAAATATTTTCTTCCTGTACCTGACATAAAAGGCTGTCTCATACTTTTGAGGCAGCCTTTTCTCGTCCTCGTCTCTGACGAGGATGTATTGGTCTTGAGACTAAGTCTCGGCCCGAAAACAAGTATGAAGTTTTAAACATCCAATTTCAAATTCGTTGCCTTTCAACCTTACATTTCCTTTTCTTAATTAGTTTTTGTTTCTTTAGTAAAATCAAAACTGATTTATGAAATCTATTCTCAGCCTCCTGCTTCTTTCCATAACCGTTTCTTTAACCGCACAGAACCGTGATATCAGCTACATGAGCTCGGGTGGCAAATTAAATCCTCTGCAGGCCAACATGGATATCAGGCATTATACACTGTCGCTTGATGTGGATATTGCCAACGAGTCAATCAACGGTTATACCGAAATTGATTTTATTTTATCGAGACAAACAGATACACTGCTTTTCGATCTTGTTCATTTTTTAGACATTACAAAAATCAGCACTGGCAAAAAGACTATGGCATTTCATCGGGATAAAGACCTTGTTTACATAGTTAATAATACAGGTTTTAAAACAGGCAAGCAAAGCATAAAAATTGAGTACAACGGTAAACCACCAGTTGCCGTAAACCCGCCATGGAAAGGAGGTTTCAGCTGGAAGAAAGATCTTGCGGGAAATCCCTGGGTGGTTATTAACTGTCAGCTAGAAGGCGCTAAAGTATATTTTTCCTGTAAAGATCATCCAAGCGATGAACCCAATGAAGGTGTTGATATGTTTATTACCGTACCCAAAGGTTTAACGGTAGCCGGGCCCGGACTACTGCAAAAAGTAACCACAAAAAAAGACAAACAAACCTTTCACTGGAAAACAAATTATACCATCAGCAATTACTGTATTCTTTTTAATATTGGCAAATACGAAATTGCAAAACGCACTTACACTACTATCGACGGCAATAAAGTTCCCATGGAGTTTTATATTCTTGAAGAAGACAAAGCAAATGCTCAAAAAATTCTCGACCTGCGTGAACGTGACACAAGAGTATTGGAAAAATATTTTGGTGAATATCCCTGGGTTAAAGAAAAAATAGGCATTGCACAGGTACCCAACCCCGGCATGGAGCACCAGACTATGATTACTTATGGTGATAAAGTTGGCAAATTCCTCACCAAAAAAGTTGGCAACTGGGATTATTCGGCAAATCTGTTTCACGAATTTGCTCATGAATGGTTTGCCAATAAAGTAACCAATAAAGATTGGGCCCATATGTGGATACAGGAAGGCATTACCACTTATGCCGAAGCCTTGTTTTGCAGGGAAGCCAATGGTGAACGTGGTTACGACAGCATGATCGTAATGTTTAAAAGAAATATTAAAAACGAAAAAGCATTGGTACAGGCCGAAGAAATGAGCTCTGGAGACGTTTACACCGGCGATATTTATGTGAAAGGTGCATTTTTTATGCATACGCTGCGGTATGTGTTAGGCGATGCCCTGTTTTTTCCAACGCTTAAAAAATTGGCTACCGATCCTCAATACACGTACAGCAATTTTGTAACTACAGATGATGTGGAGCAGTTGTTCAGCACCGCATCAGGTAAGAATCTAAAGCCGTTATTCGATTTCTATCTCAGAACTACTAATAAATTAGAGATCAACATTAAGCAAACGGGCTATAATGAATACTTCATAAAATCGGCTAACCTGCCCATGCCTTTACAAATGGACCTGTTTACCGATGAAGGTACAAGACGAATTAATTTAACTACTGAGGGAATAAAGGTCAATAGCAGTTTTCCGCCAGTTGTTGATGCCAGGGGATATTATCTTAAAACAGTAACAAGTAATTAGCCTGACTCTAACAGCCTGACAGCTATTGTATTTCACCCGCAAAAGCATTATATTTATTCTATGGCCGAAAACAAGACACAAAAAACCAAAGAAAGCGTAAGCAAATTCATTGCCGCTGTGGAGGATGAAGAAAAACGTAAAGACAGTAAAACATTGCTCAAATTGTTTTCTGACACCACTAAAGAAAAAGCGGCGATGTGGGGCGATGCAATTGTTGGCTTTGGCGATTACCATTATCAATCAGAAAAAACCAAACGTGGCGGCGAATGGTTCTTCGGCGGCTTTTCACCCAGAAAACAAGCCCTGACTGTTTATCTGATGGCCGGCGTAAAAAACTATCCAAAGCTTTTAGAAAAACTCGGCAAACACAAACTCAGTGGCGGATCATGCCTGTATATAAAGAGACTATCAGACATAGATATCGATGTTTTAAAATCATTGATAAAAGAATCCTTCGCAGATATGAAAGCGAAACATGGGTAGTTCTTAGTTTTTAGTTCAGGCTACGCTATCTTTTTCACATTAGGAGCTCTTGGCCAATTCCTTTCTAATAACTTTTTCTACCCCCTGTTTAAAGGTTTTTACCTTATAAATGTAAATACATGAGCTACGCAATCAAACAACTCTATCACATTAACGCCCCAAAACAACAAGTATTTGAGGCCATTACCACTCTAAAGGGTTTATCAAACTGGTGGACAACCCAGGTTAGCGGCTCTACAGAAACCGGCGGCGAAGTTCAATTCAACTTTGGTGATTTTATGGGCCCAGCCATGACCGTTACTGAACAAATACCAAACGAAAAACTGGTTTGGCAATGCAGCAAAGACGATCACGGCTGGCAGGGAAATACTTTTACTTTTTCATTAGATGAAAATGATGGTAAAACCCGTATCCGGTTTTCGCATGATGGCTGGGAAGAGCAGGATGATTTTTATGCTTCCTGCTGTTTTAGCTGGAGCCGCTACCTGGAAAGTCTGCGGCAATATTGCCAAACCGGCAAGGGCGAAGCCTTTGGCAGCGAAGGATACAGAAAATAATATTCGTAATTTAGAATCACAATTTTTCATCTTTTCATTTAAAATAAAAAACATGGCTACCATCAACCCCTATCTAACCTTCAATGGTAATTGCGAAGAAGCATTTACATTTTACAAATCAGTTTTCGGCGGCGAATTCCAGTTTTTAGGCCGCTATAAAGAAATGCCACCTATGGAGGGTATGAATGTTCCCGAAGCCGAAGGCGAAAAGATCATGCACGTTTCACTGCCAATTAGTAAAGAAACAATCCTCATGGGTAGCGACAGCTCCGAAGCATTTGGAAAAGCCACCGTGATTGGTAATAATATTTCAATTTCTATAACTGCAGATAGCGAAGCCGAAGCTGATAAATTATTCAATGCCATAGCTGCCGGTGGACAAGTAACCATGGCGCTTAGTAAAACTTTCTGGGAATCTTATTTCGGCATGTGCGTTGATAAATTCGGCATTGGCTGGATGATGAGTTACGATTACAATAAGAAATAATAATCGCCTGCTTTTCCTGCGCCGGAGCAGCTTACCGGCCGCACCGAGGCCGTGTTAAAAACCATCTACTTCATTTTCAACTAAGGCTATATCAGTAGCCACAGCAGCGAACTCATACGCCGCGACCTGCTGGCCCAGGCCATGTACCTCTGCAAACTACTTTGCATTAATGCCCACACACAAAGTCCGCCGGTATTTGCCGCCATGGCGCTTATGTGTTTACACGCAGCCCGTATCAACAGCCGCATAAGCCCCGAAGGCGAAATTATTTTACTGGCCCAGCAAGACCGCAGCCAATGGAACCGCCAGCTAATTGAAGAAGGCAATAACTGGATGAACAAAGCCGCCAGTGGCGATAGCCTCAGCAGCTACCATATAGAAGCCGCCATTGCATTTGAGCACTGCATTGCCCTGCGTTTTGAAGATACCAACTGGCAGCAAATACTCAGCTACTACGATATGCTGGTACAAATACACCCCACTCCTTTTGTAGCCCTCAACCGCATGACGGTTGTATTTAAAATAAGCGGCCCCGCCCAAACCCTGGAACAACTGCAGCAATCTCCTTTTTTAAAAGAATGGGAGAAGCACTATATCTACTATAGTTTGCTTGGTGAAATTTACAGCAGTTCCGATGTTGAAAAAGCTAAAGCCAATTTTTTAATAGCGATAAGCCTTACCGGCGCTAAGGCTGAGAAAAAATTATTGAGGAAGAAGATGGAGGGGTTGGATATATTATAATTTTTTGTAGATTGCATTGACACAATAATTTTAAGTGCATTATAGATTGATTCTCAATGATAATGTGGTTTATGAGTTGCGGCAACACACAAGTTAGCTGCCATTTAGTGCAACCCACTTCAAAACAAACAGTGACTATCCAAAAACAAATAACAACTCTCCTATTAACGCTGATTTCACAGTGTTGCTCAATTAATTTATACTCACAAAACTCTTTAACAGGTGATGGTTTTGGAGGTCGTTCATGGTATGTTGCTCATAATTACCAAGTAGGTGCTTACAGCGGTTATACCGTTTGTGGACCAACTGATCAACTCTATGCATGGGGAAGCAATATTCATGGGGAATTAGGAATTGGAACTTTAATATCCAACACAACACCGGTACCAGTGCCAAACATGACCAATGTTAAATTTTATACGACAGGATATGTTTCTGGTGTCATAAAAAAAGACAGCACTGCTTGGATTTGGGGAGCGGTCTATGATTTCACAGGAATGGTTATTACACCAAATCCAACCCAAGTATTATCTGATGTTAAATTTATTGATGGCGGATTAACGCATATCGTATTCGTAAAACATGATGGAACAGTTTGGGGTGCAGGTAGAAATTATAAAGGAGAGTTAGGTAATGGTATAAATTCTTCCCCAATAGTAATAATTCCTCCGGTTCAAATGACTGGAGTAACAAATGCTGTAAGGGCAATTGCGATTGGTGGTCTTACAGGTTCCTCACCGGCCACAATGATTCTATTGGCAGATAGCACAGTTAAAATAACAGGGGGCGAGGGACAATTTATGCAGGTGTCGAACTCAATTCCAGTAAAATTGCCAGGTTTGAACAATATCGTAGATATAAAAGGGAATAATATTGCAGCTTTTGCTTTAAACTCAAGTGGAGAAGTGTATTCCTTTGGTACAGAAACTTCATTAGGATCTTTAGGCTTAGGTGTTCCCCCTTTCACTTATATGCCACCAACGAAAATTACCTTTCCTGCTGGTGCAGCACCAATAATTGCACTTTCGGCTAATAATGATGGTTTTTCTGCTCTGGCACTTGATGAAAATGGAAATGTATATGGATGGGGATACAACGTGCATGGAGAACTTGGAGATGGCACTTTTATTACTAGAAACAGTCCAAAGTTAGTTGCAACTAACACTAAAGATATTTTTGCGGGAGAGACATTTTCCTATATACTAAAAGCTGACAACAGTTTGTGGGCTACAGGAAGAAGCGGATGGCCTAATTCTGGGGGATATGATTACGGCAGCATATGGATGAATCAAACAAATGTTATGAGGAACAATTTCACCCTAATAGATCCTACTAATTCACAATGGAATTTATGTGTTCCGAAACCGTTTGGAAGTGTAGCGCAACCAACTGCTCCAATTATAGATTCATTATGTAGGCTGGACTCAATCCTGAAAATTTATCCTGTACCTAGCCACCGCACTCTTACAATTGAAAAAAAGTCTTCTCTTTGTAAAGTGACAATGAATATATATAATTCTATCGGACAACTTATGATAAAAGACAAAATCATAAAAGACGGGAAAAATGAAATTGAATTATCCAATTTTGCTGGTGGTGTCTACTTCGCCCAGTTTATTTCTAATGGCAAAGCTCTATTAACAAGGAAGATCTTAAAGCAATAGCTCATTCACTTAATTCTTTGCCGCTGTTGGTGTTCCCCGTTTGCGGCTTTGCCGCTGTAGATGTTCTTTGCCGCCGCAGAGTGTTGCCCCCGGTCTGGTCTTTGCCGCTGTAGGTGTTCCTTGCCGCCGCAGAGTGTTGCCCCCGTCTGGTCTTATGACCAACGGGCAGCAGAGCCTTCCCAATCAAGTATTTTAACTTGTATGTCGGTAGCCCATATAATACCTGCCAAGCATTAGTTCAAAACTTCAAGATTTAATTATAAATTGTACTTCGGTTTGCCGGAACGGACAGCCTGCCCCGATTAATCGGGGGAACAACAAGCCCCGCTCGTTGGCTGCAACCGTAACGAACAGCCCACACTTTGACGGCGAAAATATTCAAACTAATTAAATTATGCTAACGGACATTAATCCAAAACTACCAATGCGTGACAAATCTGTTACTAAGGATTTTTATATAACCGAATTGGGCTTTCGGCAATTTGGCAATGACCATGAAGGATATTTAATGATTCAAAAAGAGCATGTTCAAATCCACTTTTTTGAATTTAAAGAGCTTGACCCAAAGGAAAACTACGGACAGGTTTATATCCGAACAGATGATATTGATAAACTTTATGAGTCAATGTTGAATAAAAGATTAAGTATTCATCCAGCTGGGCAATTACAAATTAAACCTTGGGGACAAAAAGAATTTGCAATGCTTGATCCTGACAATAATTTATTGACTTTCGGGCAAAATTTGTAAATACGGCAGCAGCCAACATCAGGTTTTGTGCAAGGCTGGCAGGACGTTGTCCTGCCCAGGCAGCAGCAATATCTCAGCTTCAGTTCGGGGCTCGACGGAAAACTAATCAACTTTTGTTTGTTACATTCAACATTGGTAATTTTATTGGGCGGTAGTTCCGGGCTGGACGTTAAAACGTCCAGCCCAGCACAAAGCCCCGCTCGTTGGTGGCAAGGCTAAACAGACATTCCGTTTCTAAAATATGACTTACGACTTTTTCGCAGACAAGGCTGACAAACTTCAAATTCTTGAACACATATTCAGTGACACAGATTTGCAGATTTACGACGCAAGTTCGCCATACGGACAAGAGATTTGTAATTATAAAAGTGTTGAAGAGATTTCA
>JBBKXU010000374.1:0-20313 GCA_037969645.1 Ferruginibacter sp.
AAATAAACGTTGTACTTTAGCAACGTTTATTTATTGTTTTAGCAGCTTTGCATTAAACAGCTGTCTTCTATTAATAATATAAACTAACAGGGCCCTAACCCATTATTTTATTACTTACAAATGAAAAAAATTACTCCCTTTAATTTACCCGTTTTTTTAACCATGCTGTTTTTGGGCAGTTTTTGCTGTTGTAACAGCTTAATGGCCCAAGGCAATTTGCTGGTTATGCCCAAGCGGGTGGTTTTTGAAGGCAATAAAAAATCCGAAGATTTAAATCTGGCCAATACCGGAAAAGACACGGCAACTTACCTGATTTCTTTTATCCAGTATAAAATGAAAGAAGATGGCAGTTTTGAAAAAATTACCGACGCGGAAGACGCTCAATTTTTTGCCGATAAGAACCTTCGGTTTTTTCCACGCTCAGTAACACTTGCTCCTAATGAGGCGCAAACAGTTAAAGTGCAAATAGTTAAAACAAGCAATTTACCCGACGGCGAATACCGTTCTCATATTTATTTCAGGGCAGTACCTAAATCAGAACCTCTTGGACAGGAAGCTCCTCCCAAAAATGATTCTACTCTATCAATTAGCATTAAGCCTGTTTTTGGTATTTCTTTGCCTGTTATCATCCGCAAAGGCATATCTGATGCGGTTGTTAGTATTAGCGACGCTGCAGTAGACTATCAAAAAGAAAAGGACAAAGAAGTGGCCGTTAATTTTACATTTAGCCGAAACGGCAATATGTCTGTTTACGGCGATATTTCGGCTGAGCATATTTCGCCACAGGGAGCAGTAACAAAAGTTGGTATGGTAAAAGGTGTTGCTGTATATACACCCGGTAAAACAAGAAATTACCATCTGGTACTAGACCCAAAAGCTTCGGTTGATCTTCATTCCGGTAAAATTAAAATTGTTTATAAAGATCAATCGGCCAAGCCTGTAACCCTTGCATCAACCGAAATTGCCTTGAATTAAATAGCTTTTTAAAGGCTTCAGCCTTTAGCTAATTAAAATTAACCGTTACTTCAATAGGCGCAGCACGGTATTGCGTATTTACATGCCCAACAGGTAGTTTCAGCTCCGAACCTACAATAAAAATTTTTCTTTCATTTGATAACCATTGTGGTATTTGCAGCGCAGTTTGATTAACTAAAGCAGTAATGCAGGAGCCATCCCCGGCGTTTTCAAGTTCAAATGCATCAGGCATACTTATGTTGTAGAAATCTGCAGCCTGCGCCGCTACACTAAATTTGGCCACGGTTAAATCATAGGTAGTGTTTTTACCCGGCTGCCGGTTATAATTAATTACCTGCTTATAGGTATCCTCGTCAATACTTATGCTAACCGGGTGAATAATATTTACCGAAACACTGGCAGTTGCCGAAGTTTGCGCTTTGCCAAGTGTTGCTGATAACAATATCGCTGTACTTAGAATCCATGACTTCCCTACCCTTTTCATATAAGCCAAATTAATTAACAAAAAAGTACTTTCTGTAGGGGTACAGATGAATGAAGTGTAGGTATACAGGATTTATTAAGTAACGATAATTCTATATAGTGCAGAAAATAACTACATTATAAAAAGGATTGGATAGCGTGTTTTTTGTGGGGGAGAATGTAAATCTACTGTTTAAGTTTTAGTAAATCAAATTAATTATTGATCATATAAGCCTGAATCAATTCTACTGTAGTTCTCGATTCTTCCTTATTGGCTCTGGAGGCCATAATCTTCCTTTTAATTACACCATCATTGTCAATGGTAGCTACAATTATAGCACCAATTGCTTTGCCGTTTAAAGGCTTATATCTGTCTTTAAGATCAACATCAATGTTTGCTTCGTTGTCGCTATAAAAAACTGTAATACTGTTCAACGACGGCATTACAACAAATTGGTTAATCCTGGGCCGCATATTAAACCCTACCACGAATCTCGGAATCAAAGAAAACTGATTTTCGACCTTATCTAAATCAACGATAATTAATCCACCGTAGCCCTTATAATCAGCACTTTTTTCGTAGGTACTTTCAATTACGAGTTTGAACCTTCCATCTCCTTGCTGCATAAGCTCTGGCTGAATATGATTTCCGGTAAGTCCGTTCTTTTTATTATCAGTTTTTGCCAGTCCATCTTTAGCCAGTCTTTCCAAAATATCTTCCGAAATATCAAGCTGCTTCACATTACTCAGTGTATAATCCTTCTCCAGCTTAGCAACAAACACGGCATTTTCATATTTAGAGTCTTTAAATAGTGTTCCGCCAAAATAAATATCCCCCAACTTACTTCGGTATATGTCAATAAATCCCGGTTCGGCATTATCAAAATTAATTTTTTGGTGCGTCTCACTATTATTCACTTTATATATAGAAAGCGTACCTCCTGATTTAGATACACTTGTTATAATTATTTCTCCCTCATCATTGATACTCAGATCATTGATATCATCACATTCGATTTTTGGAATAGTCTTTTTTTCTTTCCAAATTGGTTCAAACTCGCTGTTAAGACAGGCCAGGAAGAATTTATTTCCATAATTACTTCCGTAAAACAAACCGTGATACTTAGCATTAGGCGAACTTATTATCCTGAGCTGATAAGAAGCGTAAGCCCCACCCGACTCCTGCAATTCCTCTGCAGTAACAATTATTTTTGATGCTCCTGGGCTATACGTTTGTGAGTCAATTTCTGTTGCCCTGATACTTCCAAAGTCCCATGATTTGCCGGGATCTCCGCAAATAACCCAGATTTTATTTCCTTTTACAATTTGCGGCTTAAAGAGGCTATATTCCAAATCACCACCAGACAATTTGTTTTCACTCAATTCGACCATTTTTTCGTTGTAATTTATTACAGAAACGATTGAGCGTATAGAATAAGGGTTTTGGAACTTTTTGGAAACTTCCACCTGTCTTACACCAAGGTATCCATTTTTTACTTTTACAAAATTTGGATTCCCTCTTATTGTAAAACCATAAGATGGAAATGCAAAAGCAGGTGCTTGCGAAAAGCTATCAGAAAAAAATAAGCATGTAAAAACAAAGGCTAATACAGTTTTCATATTACCGGTCATTTTTAGTTTTAATGTTAAAGTGAGTAAATAGATTTTTACACTTTTACCGCCACACTATGCACAGCAGCCGCCATTTCTTTAATAAGATTGGGATCTTTTTCAATAGCATTGCCCACAACAATTACATCGGCACCGGCTTTGCAGTTGAGGTATGCTTTTTCGGGTTCAATAATGCCGCCGCCAATGATTAAGGGCACTTCAATAACCTGAGCACCAGCTGAGATCATGTCTTCGCTAATGGCACGTTTGGCGCCGCTGCCGGCATCCATATAAATCAGTTTCATGCCCAGCATTTCGCCAGCCATAGCCGTACACATGGCAATTTCTTTTTTATCGGCAGGCAAAGGTGTTGCGTTGGAGATATAAGAAACCGTGGTTGGGGCACCGCCATCAACTACCATATACCCGGTTGACAGAATTTCCAGCCCGCTTTGTTTTACAACGGGTGCGGATATTACATGTTGCCCAATGAGCATATCGGCATTACGACCACTAATAAGAGAAAGATACAATAAAGCATCGGCATATTTACTTACCTGGTTTGGGCTGCCGGGAAAAAGTATAACAGGAATATTACAACTGCGTTTTATCAGTTGCACACATTCATCTAAATAATTAGAAATAACAAGGCTGCCACCCACCAGAAAATAATCAACTTTTGCAGCCAACGCCAGTTCAATCAACTGCTCAAGGTTGCTGTCGTTCACCTTATCGGGATCAATCAAAACAGCAAAAGATTTCTTATGTTGTTGCTTACGTTCTGTTAATGAATGGTAAATACCGTTAATCATTCCTTTCTGTTGGTTTCATACAAAAATCTGTAAAAATTAGTTCTTATAGAAATATAAGACTCAATTAAAACGGTTTTGGCTGCAAAATCGTACTTTTTAGGCTTAAATTTGACATGATGTTGAATATTAGTGAAGAGATTAAGTTTAAAACTGCCCGAAGCGGTGGAAAAGGCGGCCAGAACGTAAACAAAGTGGAAACGATGGTGGAAGGTTATTGGCATATAGAATCTTCGGTTTTAATATCGGCAGATGAAAAGAAAACAATACTTGAAAAACTTACCAATAAAATAAATGCGGAGGGATTTTTGCTGGTAAAAAGCCAAACCGACCGTACTCAATTGGGCAATAAGCAGCAGGTTATTAAAAAAATGACTCTGTTAGTTGCTAAAGCGCTGATTAAACCCAAAGCTCGTAAAGCAACCAAACCATCAAAAGCGGCTAAAGAAAAAAGGTTGGTGGGTAAAAAAATTGTTGGCGAAATTAAAAGCAACCGCAAAAAAATTATTTTATAATGAAGCTCATCAAAGGTTTGATATTTTGTTTTTTGAGTATGTTGCTGATAACCTGCAAAAAAGCAGTTACGACAGCAGAGAAGGGCACTGTAAAGATCACAATTAAAAATACAGTAAAGGGTATTCCCTTGGCATTAAATACTGGCAATTACACAAATCCTTTTGGCGAGCAATACAGCGTTTCAAAATTCAAGTATTACATAAGTAATATAAATGTCATCAACGGTATCAATTTCCAGCTTAACGGAAGATATTTTTTAATTGATGAAAGCAACCTGGCGTCGTTAAGTTTTAGTTTTGAAGCGCCGGTAGATACTTATGTTGGAATGATATTCTTACTTGGAGTTGATAGCGCCCGTAATGTTAGCGGTGCACAAACAGGTGCTCTGGACCCGTTGAATGATATGTTCTGGACATGGAATAGTGGTTATATCATGGCCAAACTCGAAGGAAATTCGCCACAGTCTTCGGCGGTAAACAATAAAGTAGAATATCATATTGGTGGCTTTTCGGGAACCAATGCTACACCCAGGGTTTTAACTTTCATGATACCTTCACCAACCTTTAATATAATAGATGTAAGAGCAGGAAAGACAAGTGAAATTTTCATTGAGGCAGATCTTGATAAATGGTGGAAGGAAGCCTATGATTTAAAAATTACCGATAATCCTGTAGTAACGACACCGGGAGTATTGGCAGGAACAATTGCAAATAATTATAGAAAAATGTTTACCATTACAGATATCAGAAATTATTAAGTTTGAAAATAAGGATCATTTTATCGTTTTGTTTTTTGATATTGCTGTCGGCAATATTCATTAGCGCCTGCAAAAAAACTGGTGTAACGGCCGATGGGCCTTACAATCCCACTTATCTGGAATTTAAAATCCCCACCGGTTGGCCAACGCCACCCACCAATATATTTGCCAACAACCCTTTAACCGAAGAAGGTTTTCAATTAGGAAAGAAATTATTTCATGACGGTAAACTAAGCAAAGATGGCAATTTCCCCTGCGCCAGTTGCCACCAGCAGTTTGCAGCATTTTCCACTTACGATCACGATTTCAGTCATGGTGTTAACAACACTTTTACCACCCGCAATGCACCCGGCTTGTTTAATCTGGCATGGATGACAAGGCTGCATTGGGATGGCGGCATCAATCATATTGAAGTGCAGCCCCTGGCTCCTATTACAGCACAAAACGAAATGGGAGAAACCATAGAAAATGTATTGGCAAAGTTGCGGGCAGATACAGAATACCCATCACTTTTTAAATCTGCTTTTGGCAATACCGATATCACAAGTCAGCGTATGTTAAAAGCGCTGGCGCAGTTTATGGGCACTATCGTTTCTTCAAATTCTAAATACGATAAAGTACAAAGAGGCGAAGCCAGTTTTACTGTAAACGAACAAAACGGTTATACCTTTTTTAAAGCTAAATGCGAAACCTGCCATAAAGAACCGCTCTTTACCGACAACAGTTTCAGAAATACTGGCATGGCTGTAAATCCTTTTTTAAATGATTATGGCAGGATGCAGATTACAAACGATAAAAATGATTCTTTAAAATTTAAAGTGCCCAGTCTGCGTAATGTAATGCTAACATTTCCTTATTCGCATGACGGAAGATTTTACGGAGTTGGAAATGTGCTGGATCATTACCGTACAGGCATAATAACCACACAACCTACTTTAGATCCCCTACTGGCTGGCCGAATTGCCATCACCAATACTGAAAAAAATGACCTGATCTATTTCTTAAATACACTTACCGATACAACCATGACCAAAAGCCCGCGTTTTGCTCAATAATTGGTTTCTGCATAAACTACATAATATTATAATCTGCAAAACTGTATTTAAAAATTATAAAGGTAAATTTGAACCTAAATTAAAATATTAGTTGAGCGGCATTAAAAAATTAGCGGGACAAACATTGTGGTATGGTGTGCCTACCATTGCCAGCCGTTTCCTGGGATATTTAATGAACATGGCATTACCGTTCTTTATTGTAATGCCTGAAAAAACCGCCGATCTGGTGCAGGTTTACACCATCATCCCGTTTTTAAATGTGCTGTATGCCTATGGTTTAGAAACCGCTTATTTCCGTTTTTCTCAAACACACGATAAACAAAAACTCTATAACACACTTTCGCTTTCGCTTTTATTTAGCAGTATATTTTTTACAGTTATTTTATTGCTTTGCAAAGATTCGCTGGTAGGTGCTGCCGATTTAAACAATCACCCTGATTATGTTCTGTGGATGATTGCCATTATAGCCGTTGACAATTTAAACACATTACCCTTTGCCAAACTGCGACAAGAGAACAGGCCTAAGCGATACGCATTTGCTAGAGTTATGGGCATCGTATTAAATGTTTGTGTTGTAATATTTTTTATGGGTGTGATTCCCCATATTTTAAAATCGAACCCGGATAGTTTTTTAAAACAGATATACAGTGAAGAGTTTGGACTGGGATATTATTTGCTTGGAAACCTTTGTGGCAGTTTATTTACTTTGGTTGTTTTATCAAAGGAGATAAGACAGATAAAAATCCGTTTCGATTTTAAACTTTGGAAAGAAGTGATGCGGTACAGCGCACCATTAATAATAGTAGGATTGGGTGGTATGATAAATGACGTGCTCAGCCGTTTAATTTACCGGCATGTGGTTGATCTGCCGCAAAACGAAGCCGATCATGAGCTGGGTATTTTCGCAAACATTTTCAGGATTGCTTTGCTTATTACCATTATGATTCAGGCATTCCGTATGGCAGCCGAACCGTTCTTCTTTAATAAAAGCGGCGACGAAAATGCACAAAAAACCTATGCCCGTGTGATGAAGTTTTTTGTAATTGCCTGTTGCTTTATGTTTTTATTCATTGGTTTATTTTTAGATGCTTTCCGTTGGGTATTTATAACTTTTGCAAATGAAAGTTGGGCCGAAGGGTTGGAAGTAGTGCCGTTGTTAGCACTAGGAAATATATTTTTAGGCATTTATTATAACCTGAGTGTGTGGTATAAACTCACCAATAAAAATACTATAGGCGCATTAATTACTATAGGCGGTGCAGCAATTACTATAGCTCTAAACATTTTACTGATACCCATTTTACATTACACGGGTGCCGCTTTAGCTACTTTCAGTTGTTATTTGTTTATGATGATAAGCAGTTACCTGCTGGGGCAAAAATATTATCCGGTACCTTATCCGGTAAAAAAGCTGATCGCTTATTTAACTCTTTCGGTGCTAATCTACGCTGCTCATATGGGTGTTATCAAACTGGTTGGCAGTTCTATACTCTTTTCTTTAGGTACCGGCTTGGTTTTGTTTATTTTGTTCACCTGGTTTGTAAGCAGGGTTGAAGCTAAGGAACTGGCAAAGTTCCCCGTAATTGGCAAATATTTTAAGCCTTAGTATTTTTTGTAGAGATCGTAGATGATTTTTCTGTCGGTGTTGTTAAGTGATGCTGTAGAATCCTGCGGAACAAAATGCAATTTATACGCTTTGATTGCCGCAACAGAATCTTTAGTATCGTATCCAATAATCCGCAGCGCCTGTACTGCATCAAAATTTTCCGGTTCCTTTGTTTTTTCTATATCGTACCAGTAACCAAAGCCCTGCTCTGCCAGTTGTTGCCATGGAAAGAGTCGGCTGGGATCAACTTTACGGGAAGGCGCTATATCGGAATGCCCGATAAAATTTGCAGTAGGAATATTGTAATTCTTTTTGAGTGCCTTTAAAACAATTAACAGATTATTTATTTGTGCTTCGGTAAAAGGTTCAAAGCCATTGTTATCAAGCTCAATACCAATTGAAACCGAATTTAAATCGGTTACATTACCCCACTTACCGGCACCGGCATGCCAGGCACGCAGGTAATCGCTCAACATGTGTTGCACGGTTCCATCTTTACAAATAACATAATGAGCGCTAACCTGTGTACGGGCCAAAGTAAAAGTATTGAGTGTTTGCTCACAACTGTTTTGTGCCGTATGATGTAGAATTACAAAATGGGGTTTGCGCATGTTGAAATTGGTAGTGCCCACCCAAGATGCAGCAGCCTGGGTAGTTTCAACATTGCCTGGTTGTTTTTTTATTTCCGTTGCAATGGTTTTTACCTGACTGTTATAGCTTTTGTTGCTGGCGGCATATTTACCAGTGCTGCAACTGTTACTGACAACAAGTATCATAAAAGCAACAAGTATTTTATATTTCATATCAGAGTTTAAAAAAGGAAAGTTACTACAAAAAGAAAAGCTGCCAATCAAGGCAGCTCTCCAACTTATAATATTACAAAGTCGATATCTAAATTTTACAATGTAGCCATATCAATCACAAACCTATACCGCACATCACCTTTCAACATTCTTTCATAAGCTTCATTAATATCTTTCATGGCAATTACTTCCACATCGCTTACAATATTATGCTCGGCACAATAATCCAACATCTCCTGTGTTTCGGGTAGTCCGCCAATTAAAGAACCTGCAATGCTGCGGCGCTGAAAAATAAGATTGAAGGGAATTATAGGCTCGGCTGGAGGCGGCACACCTACACAAACCATGGTACCGTTTGTTTTAAGCATATTTAAATAAAAATTATAATCATGCTGCGCCGATACAGTATCTAAAATAAAATCGAAATAACCAGCAACAGTTTTTGTCTGCTCCTCATCGCTGGTTAAAACAAATTTATGAGCCCCTAATCTTTTTGCAT
Source organism: Ferruginibacter sp. (assembly GCA_037969645.1). Lineage (GTDB taxonomy): Bacteria > Bacteroidota > Bacteroidia > Chitinophagales > Chitinophagaceae > Ferruginibacter. The sequence continues at coordinate 9,094 of JBBKXU010000374.1, forward strand.
CAGTTTCTTTTGATGGCGTATGGCTGAGCATGGTAACTTCGGCACCCATTGATACGGCCAGTTTAACACCCATGTGGCCAAGACCACCTAAACCTAAAATACCCACTTTTTGTCCTTTACTTACATTCCATCGGCGTAAGGGAGAGTAGGTAGTAATACCGGCACAAAGCAATGGTGCTATGGCTTCTAATGGTTGTTTATCAGAAATACGCAAAACAAAATCTTCATGCGACAGTATGCATTTACTATAGCCGCCATAGGTAGCGCCAGTGCCGTCTTTTTCCATACCGCCATATGTACCTACCCATCCATTGCTGCAATATTGTTCCAATCCTTCTTTACAATTATCACAGGTTCTGCAACTGTCAACTAAGCAACCAATACCGGCTACATCGCCAACTTTAAATTTTGTTACTTTCTCTCCAACTGCGGTTACCACCCCAACAATTTCGTGGCCTGGCACAATGGGATAAACAGTCATACCCCAATCATTTTTGGCAAAATGCAGATCACTGTGGCAAACGCCGCAATACTTAATATCAATTTGCACATCATGTGGTTTGGGATCTCTCCGGTTAATTGTCCACGGAGCAAGCGGAGTGGTTGCATCCTGTGCTGCATAAGATTTAATTGAGGCCATGATACTTGTTTTTTGGTTAAAGATTCCAAATATAAACTTTTACTAACGGTTTTCATAACGATATTTTTCTGAAGATTCTTCTGATGTTTGGTTTACCTTTAAGGTATAACAATACCTACATGAAAAAATATTTGCTTTTTGCTTTATTCTCATTTTTCGCATCACAACTTTTTGCCCAACAAAAATCTCCCTATATATTGTATAGTGCAGATGGCAAAAAGGTCTCTTATAAAAAAATGATACGGCAGCTGGCCCAAAAAGACATAGTGCTTTTTGGCGAGTTTCACAATAATGCCATTTCTCATTGGCTGGAACTGGCCGTGGCAAAAGATTTAAGTGAAAAAAGAAACCTGACCTTTGGCGCCGAAATGTTTGAAGCTGATAATCAACAAGCATTAAATGATTACCTGGCCGGTAACATAACAGCCAAGGGCCTTGATTCAACTGCCCGGCTTTGGAATAACTACAAAACCGACTACGCCCCCATTGTAAATTTTGCCAAAGAAAAAAAGGCTGCTTTTATTGCCACTAATATTCCCCGCAGGTATGCTTCTTTAGTTTCAAAAAAAGGGTTTGAAGCGCTGGATACTTTAACCAACCTGGAAAAGACCTGGATGGCTCCCCTGCCGATGGACTATGATGCTACCCTGCCCGGTTACGTAAAGATGGTGGAAATGATGGGCGGGCATGGAGGTCCTAATATGCCCAAGTCACAGGCCACGAAAGATGCAACAATGGCCTATTTTATTCTGCAGAATTTTAAAGCGGGAACGTTGTTTATACATTACAACGGCGCTTTTCACTCAGATAATTACGATGGCATTAACTGGTATTTAAAAAGAAAGCAACCAAATTTAAAATACGCAACCATCAGCACTGTTTCACAAAAGAATATTAAAGAACTACTGGCCGAAAATAAGGGCAAAGCTGATTATATTATTTGTGTGGATGAAGATATGACCAACACTTACTAGTCTAATAGATTATTACTCCCAATCTATAACCCCACGAGGCGTTTACAACAATTATTTAAAAAATAAAATCGATTTCAGATTTTGATATCAGTTGTTTATATACCTTTGAAAACTCATATAAAATATACAACAATGAAACATCTATTTGCCCTGTTAACCCTATTAAGTATTTCAGCAATAACATTTGCACAAAATGGAGACTATGATGAACTAATGCGAAGATCACGCAAAGCCAGAACAACAAGTACCATACTGGTAGCTTCAGGCCCGGTAATTGCCGTAGCTGGCATAGGCACTATGATTTATGGCCTTGTAAAAAATGAATTGGACGAACCCGATTATTATTATGATAATGGCGGAAACTACTTTGAGGTTCCGGCAAAAAAACACACAACGGAAATTATAGTTGGTGGAGCTGCTACTATAGGAGGTATAGCTCTGGCTTTGACCAGTATTCATTTTTCAAATAAAGCAAGTGACTTAAGATCTGACGCCAGAAAGGCAAGATTAAAAACTTCCATTGATCGGATTAATATTCCCGGATTTCAAAATAGTTTTGCAAGTACACCAACAAGGCAATATAAATTGTCGCTGGTTATTCCGCTGAGCAGATAAAATAATCTGGTTGAATTGAATATTCTAATAAAGCCAACTCATGCTGAGTTGGCTTTATTAATATTGTCTTAAAATTAATTGCACGTCAGCTACATGTTCCTCCTGTACTGCCCGCCTACTGAATAAAGTGCATTGGTAATTTGCCCCAGCGAACAATATTTCACCGTCTCCATCAGCTCTGCAAAAAGATTTTCGTTATTAACAGCAGCTTTCTGCAAACGTTTCAACATTTCGTCAGTTTTGCCTGCATGTCTTTTATGAAAAGCCTGCAGCGTTCTAATCTGAAATTCTTTTTCTTCGGTAGTAGATCGTATCACTTCAGTTGGTAAGATAGTGGGACTCCCTTTTTTATTTAAGAATGTGTTAACACCAACAATCGGATACTCTCCTGTGTGTTTTAAAGTCTCGTAGTATAAACTTTCTTCTTGTATTTTATTACGTTGGTACATGCGTTCCATAGCGCCTAATACGCCTCCACGGTCAGTTATTCTATGAAACTCGGCCATCACTGCTTCTTCTACAATATCAGTGAGTTCTTCAATTAAGAATGCTCCTTGATTAGGGTTCTCATTCTTGGCTGTTCCTAATTCTCTGTTTATTATTAACTGAATAGCCATTGCTCTTCGTACACTTTCTTCCGTAGGCGTTGTAATAGCCTCATCGTACGCGTTAGTGTGTAAAGAATTACAATTATCATAAATGGCGTATAGCGCCTGTAACGTTGTGCGGATATCATTAAAGTCAATTTCCTGTGCATGCAATGAACGGCCCGAAGTCTGAATATGATATTTTAATTTTTGAGAACGGCTGTTGGCTTTGTATTTATTCTTCATGGCTTTGGCCCAGATGCGGCGGGCAACACGGCCAATCACGCTGTATTCCGGATCCATACCGTTGCTGAAGAAAAAAGAAAGGTTAGGTGCAAAATCATCAATATTCATTCCTCGGCTTAAGTAATACTCTACATAAGTAAATCCATTTGATAAAGTGAAAGCCAGTTGCGTAATTGGATTGGCGCCAGCTTCTGCAATATGGTAGCCACTTATGCTTACACTATAAAAATTCTGTACAGCGTTTTTTATAAAATACTCCTGTACATCACCCATCAGTTTTAATGCAAATTCAGTTGAGAATATGCAAGTGTTCTGCGCCTGGTCTTCTTTTAAAATATCGGCCTGTACTGTACCACGAACGGATGCTAAAGCTTTTGCCTTTATCCGTTCATACACATCAGCCGGTAAAACATCTTTTCCGCTTAAACCTAAAAGGCGCAGCCCTAACCCATCATTACCTTCGGGTAAAGCGCCCGACAAATCACCTTTTACAGGCACAATTTCTTTGCCATCGGTACCAATATATTTTGGAAGCGTTTCAATTTTATATATGGCTTCAATCTTTTTATTAACTTCTTCTTTTAGATTATTTTCCAGAATGTATTTTTCACATTGCTGGTCAATGGCGGCATTCATAAAAAATGCCAGCAGCATCGGAGCCGGACCATTGATAGTCATACTCACCGAAGTTTTAGGATCGCAGAGATCAAAACCACTGTATAATTTTTTTGCATCATCAACAGAAGCAATACTAACACCACTATTGCCAACCTTGCCATATATATCAGGACGGTGGCCTGGATCTTCGCCATAAAGTGTAACACTGTCAAATGCTGTACTCAAGCGCTTTGCAGGCTGCCCAACACTAACATAATGAAAACGTCTGTTGGTTCTTTCTGGCCCGCCCTCACCAGCAAACATTCTTGTTGGATCTTCCCCTTCTCTCTTTATGGGAAATACACCTGCCGTGTAAGGAAATTCTCCCGGCACATTTTCCTGTAACTGCCATTTTAAAATATCGCCCCAGTCTTTATATTTAGGTAAGATAACTTTTGACAACACCGTACCCGACAAACTTTTATAAGTAAGCGGCTGCCTAATTACTTTATCTCTCACTTTAAATTCGTAAAATTCCTTTTTGTACCGCTCAACCACATCCGGCCAGGATTGGATAAGTTTTTTACATTCCGGGTGCAGGGCCGCATCCAGATCTGCTCCCAGAGCAATTACTTTTAACTCAAGCTCTTCGCCCAGTTTTTCTTTTATCAGGTCTGTTGTCCCTTTTAATTGATAAAGTTGAGAAGCAATTTTAGCCTGTTCCGTCGCCCAGGTATCGTAATCGGCAATTGTTTCGGCAATCTCCGACAGGTATCTCACTCTTTTGGGCGGAATAATAGTTGATTGACTGAAAGTTTCTTTTGTATGAATATGATGTTCTATCTCTCCATGAAATTTCACGCTGGTCTTTTCTGCAATCTTTTCCATCAGCCTTTCAAACAATTCGTTTACTCCTGCATCATTAAATTGTGCGGCAATCGTGCCAACAATCGGCAGCTCCTCATCTTTTGCGCTGAATAAAGTATGGTTACGCTTATATTGCTTTCGTACATCATGCAAGGCATCCAAAGCACCTGCCTTATCAAACTTATTTAAACAAACAATATCGGCATAGTCAAGCATATTTATTTTTTCCAATTGCGACGGGGCCCCGTATTCGGGCGTCATCACATACATGCTGATATCTACATAATCTAAAATGGAAGCGTCGCTTTGCCCTACACCGGCACTTTCTAAAATAATAAAATCATAGGCGGCTGCTTTGCAGATATCAATGGCTTCCTGTACATAGGCACTAAGTGCTTTGTCACTTTCTCTTGTCGCAAGGCTACGCATATAGGCCCTTGGCGAAGAGATGGAATTCATTCTGATACGATCGCCCAATAAAGCGCCACCGGTTTTTTTCTTGGATGGATCGACAGAAATCACAGCAATGGTTTTATCGGCATAAGCATTTAAAAACCTGCGAACGATTTCATCAGTAACTGAAGATTTTCCTGCACCACCGGTACCAGTTATACCCAGTACTGGAATTGTTTTTTCAACAGCTTTTTCATTCTCTATAGATATCCCATTTTCAACGTTTGTAATCTGCCTTGCAACTTTTCTTACATCATTCACTTCACCCAAAGTCATGGCAGATTTGTAATCGCCGGAACCGTTCAAAGCAAAATCACAAGAAAGAATAACATCTTCAATCATTCCCTCCAGCCCCATTTTTCTTCCATCATCAGGACTATAAATTCTTGTAACACCGTAATTATGTAATTCTTCAATTTCCGAAGGGAGAATGGTACCACCACCACCTCCAAAAATTTTTATATGTCCGCAGCCATTTTCCTCAAGCAAATCTTTCATGTACTTAAAAAACTCTACGTGGCCTCCTTGGTAACTGGTTATGGCGATGCCCTGCACATCTTCCTCAATGGCACATTCAACAATTTCAGCCACGCTGCGGTTATGACCCAGGTGAATTATCTCGGCACCTTTGGCCTGCATAATGCGGCGCATGATATTGATGGCTGCATCGTGCCCGTCAAAAAGGGCCGCTGCGGTAACTATCCGTACTTTATTTTGAAGTGTAAAACTCATGCAGCAAAAATACAACTATGCTGGGTAATTAGTAATGGTTGGCAGTTTTGAGCAATATTGCTATTTCTTGCTCTTTTTAAACTTTGAAATATCTAAAACAGCACCTCCGGATATATTGATGCCTCGATAATCAATAAATCGCTTGCTGACAAGTGCCGTAAAACCAAATTGTAATTCAAACTGAACCGCAGGAAATTTGTTAAAAGAAAAATTATTGATAACTGCAGGTTCCCAAAAAGTTCGGGCTGATGCCGTAAGCCCATCAAGCAAATACGTATCCTGCTCAGCAGCGGTATAATTTGTTTTTATAGAATGATACCAAAGCACCGTAAACCTGCTGGCAAATGAGCTGCTGAAATTATTAGTGTAACGTAGTTGTAAGGCAGGTTGAATAAAAAATTTAGTTACACCTGCATGGTGAAAACGGTTATAGTATCCACTTATGGCATCTTTTCCATTGTCATCAAAACTAAACTTACCAAATCCCAAACCACCGATTAACTGAACATATAATTTACTGCTGTCTTTAATGGCGGTAAAATAACCTCCGCCAATTTCTGTCATACTTCTTTTGTACTTGATTGTATTACTGTCGAGTGGGAAGGTTTCAAAATTGCCGCTGTTCTTTTCGTAGCGGTTACTCTGGTTTAATAAAACTAGCCAGTGATTATTTATAGCATAAGCGGCTTGTGCATCAAAACCATAACCGTAAAAGTTTTTTACGTTTCTGCCTCCAAAACTTGAGTTTGAATAGTAGGCCGCCAGTTTTGAGTCGCCTTTTTTTGCGAAAACTGGTGTATTGGTGGCAGCGGGGCTGTACATGTACCTTGGGGAATAACATCCAATTAATTGAAAGCAACAAACTAATAACAACAGGTATCTGAGTTTACTTTTCAATTTTAATGGCTGGTACATTTATGTGATTTTTGCAAACACTATCAGTTGCTTGTGCATGAATTTACGTTTTTCTCCTTTATGAAAGTATCCGCTTTATATAAAAGCAGAATGTTCAACTACCAGGTAGTTGAACATTTATTGCCAAGCAAGCAATCACTAAAATATTACTGCATCATTTCGATAACTTGTCATATAGCCGTCTCGGCGGCTTCGAGTTTTTGATCAAAGACTTTACCCAATTTCTTTATTTTAAACATCTGACTTACCAGATAAATCATTGTTCCCCACACTACTACCACTATTCCTAAAGCTATTGCCAGGAGCCAAATAGGCGCTCTGTTGCCGGTTGACCAAAGTGAGCGGTGCCAGATAAATTCCTGAGGCTTTACTACTTTGCCCCAAGGCACTGTCGTCGCAACTGAAAGATTACCGTAGATGTCGTTGTCCTCTACACGGGCAAGCAATGTGATATTTCCCTTTTCATCACCGGGCATAGAATCTTTCACAAATGCCGATGTAGCGGTTCCCTCTTCATCCGAAGTAAAAATCTCCTCGTCACCAACGGTTAAATTACCCAGCAACCGTTTTATTTTCAATTTCATTTCTATTTCCGGTATCGCAACCCATTCATCGCCCTTTTTTTCTCTAAGCTGTGCAGAGACAGACCTCGAGCCATCTTCATTAATTGTATCAATTACCAAAATTGCTTTCCTGATGGTTAATTCAGACTCTAATTTTTCTTCCTTGGCGCCAGGAACAGATTCGGCAACAACGGTAAATTCATCCAAAGCATCCCATGCTGTTTTCAGGCTTGCCGGGAAACTAATTCTTGCGTTTCCAAGATTATCAGTAACAACTTTTCCCAGTAAGTTACTGTCTGACACTGCTGTTAAGAACACATTGACCGTAACAGCTTTTACCGGCTCAAATTTTCTGCCTACTTTCTTTTTTGTGATCACATTAATATATGGCAGTTTATTTTCCGGAAGAAAGTATTTCAATTCCAAAATTGCCGGAGACTCCTCCGTTTCCTGTGCATTTGCCACGCCAGTAGCAACACCCAACTGGAGTATCAACATAACCAACAGTTTATTCAGGTAATTCGCTTTCATGATCGTTAATGGTTTTATAAATTGATACAACCGGGAATAGTCTGGCCATGATGGTTATGATTAACAACACACCAGCCAATGAACCAAAAGTTATTGCCCACTCTTCCCAACTGGGGAAATAATGATTGTATTTTTCAGGTGAATCATACTTAGGGAAAAACGGATGCAGCATGGTGGGTGTTACAATGAGGTAACGTTTAAACCAGGCCCCAACAACCACCATTACACCAGCGATGAACATGGGTATCGGCTTTCTTCCTTTTTTAAAAATTACGATAAAAATAGGAATGATCATACCCACTAAAATGGCAAACCAAAACATGGGAGCAAATTCTCCCGTGAACAAACCTGACAAATGTTCCTGTTCTTCTTTTTTCATTTTAAAGGCCGGTACCAGGTATTCGTTCACATTAAAATACAAATACAACATGGATAACATCACCAGTATCTTTCCCATTTTATCAAAATGCCTGTCGGTAATATAATGTTCCAGTTTATAGACTTTTCTAAATACATACATAGCCACCACCACACCGCCGGCACCTACCAGAAAAGCGCCCGAAACAAAGTAGGCACCAAAGTTTGTGCTGTCCCAGCCGGGGCGGTAAGTTGTTGCAAACAACCAGGAAGTAACCGTGTGAATACAAAATGCAACGGGAATAATAGTTACACAAACTATTGTAATTGCCCGGTCTCTAATCTTTTCCTGATCGGCAGTTCCCTTCCAGAATTTACCCAGCCAGTTATAATATTTTGTAAGGCGATTACCAATCTTTTGCTTGGCATCAATAATGATTTTAATGTCGGGCAATAAGGTGATGTATAATAAAAACAGACTGATAAAAAAGTAAGTAGTAATTACTATTACATCCCACATAATGGGTGATTGAATACGACCATGTGTAAACAGGTAAATTAATCTTTCGGGCCGCCCCATATCAACAATGATTATAAGTGATGCAAAAGTGATTGCAGACACCGCTATCATTTCTGAGATTCTCGTAAGCGGTGTTCTCCAGGGAACATCAGCCAGCCTGAAAATGGCGGTAATGAGTGATCCAACCAAACTGATTGCTACAAAGAAAACAAAGTTAGAAATATAGATACCCCATGAAACATAGTCCCCCATGTTTGTTACCACCAGGCCTTTATTTAACTGCTTGATATAGGCGAACAATCCAATTGCGCAAATGACCAATAACGAAACTGTCCAGATCACTCCCCGGCGGCCAAATTTTTGTGGCAGGAGATCAGCCGTAATTTTTTCTGCAGAGAATTTTTTTGACTTTTCCACGGTATTAGTTTAAGATTTTTTCTCGTCGGACTCAGGTTCCGGAAGTCCGTCTTCAAATTTAAAATTCCGGTTCACCGGTGGCAGATAGTATACACTTGGTTTGGTTCCCAAATCTTCCATCAGTCGGTAACCTGCTTTATCCTTAATCAGTTCACTAAAGCGGAAGGTCTCGGCTCCGTTGGTAACTGAATCTTCGTTTATATCACCAAACATAAATACGCCATTCGGGCAAGCCGTTACACAATGTGGTAACATGCCCATACGGGTCATATCGGCACAAAAATCACATTTGCCAACTGTTCCTTTTTTTTGAGGGATACTGGTTTCAGCGTCATATTTCTGGCTGGCTATTTCTGCCGGCAGTTCTGGCTCTTCCCAATTAAATACCCGGGTTGAGTACGGGCAGGCAGCCATACAAAAACGACAACCAATGCAACGGTCACTGTCAATTAACACAATACCATCCTGTCTTTTAAATGTAGCATCAACCGGGCAAACCTTTACGCATGGTGGTTCATCACAATGCATACAAATTGAAGGCAGCCAAAAAGGTGCAGTTTCCTTAGCTTGCTGCATCGGGTAAATTTTCACCCAGTTCTGATCGCCTTTTAAATGGTGTGCATGATTACAGGCCGTCTGGCATGCTTTTACATTTTTACATCGTGCCAGGTCGATTACCATCACAAATTTTTTGCCTGGTATCCCTTGCCTGGCTTCGGTATTACTCACGGGCGGCATATGGGGTACAGGCTTCAAAAATGCCTTATCCACTTCTATTATTTCGCCATCCACCGATAAAAGTTTTACTTTTTCACCGGATGGTTTAATATTTTCCTCGGCTGTAAACGGTGCATTATTTGAGTTACAGGCAACAGCTGCGGTTGTTAGTATTCCTGCTGCAATAAACTCTCTTCGTGATTTTTTCTGATCCATTTTACTTCGGTTTTATTTATCCGGCGATTTATTTTTTAACCCAGTTTTGTAATTCTTTGTTTGTGATTTTTCTTTTTTCTGAATTAAGCGCAGCTATATCCACTTCTACCAGCTTTCCGTCTTCGGTTAACATCTTAACCATTTGTGTTTTTGATTCAGGTTTTGATTTAGCAGGCAATAAAAATCTGGCAGCAGTTAACAGCGCTGCGGAAGCAACTCCCCAGCTGATAAATTTTCTGCGGTTTTGTTTCTTTTCTTCAGTATTCATTTTATTGGAATTTTTTAACGGTGAAGTGTATTTATTTCGAGGACAAGGTACTTTTAACAGCAATAAAATATCCTGATTTATATCAGTTTACATTGTGAACATGATCACAGTTTTGAACACTCAACAACATATCAACCAACCTGGTCGCAACTACACAAATGAAAAACTCCGGCACTGTATTTACCGGAGTGTGTTTTATAGGATATTTTCTTTAGCCCGAAATAAATTTACTTTTTGAATGTTCGCATATAGTTAACAATACTCCACCTGTCATCGGCATCGGAAATTTTCTTTTTAAAGCTTGGCATGTCGTCTCTGCCTTCAGATGTTCTGTAAAACAAAGTGCCGTCTGTTTCGTTCTGTACATCAGCTTTTGAAAAATCACCTGGATCGGTTTTTAGTGTGGCTGCTTTGGTTCCATCACCCAGTCCCTTAGAACCGTGGCAGGATTTGCAATGTGTATTCCATAATGATTTTCCTGTAGCCAGTGATGCAGCATCTGAAGCAATGGGGTTTTTCATTTTTTTGTCCTTATCGGGTACCGGCCAGGGTTTTCTTTCCTGATTATTGATTATGGTGAAGCTGATGCTCATCAACCCCATAGCGACTACCAGTATAAAAAAAATCTTTTTCATGATATATGCATTTTTAGTGATTGTTATTTTCTGTAAGCAAGGTAACGAAGCAGTAATTACTGGTTACTGATTGCCGTAATACTGAAATATGATTCTTATCATAGGATATATTAAGAGAGCTCCACCAGACTGATCTGCTTATCAGCCTGCAATTATTTTTGAAATATCATTCTTTCAGGTAAAAGGAAATACCTGTATCAACATTGGTCATATCAACAAAAAGTGGTGATTTTTTGCCATTAAATACAAATAATCCGTAAGCATCTTTTTTTGTATCCAGGTCAATATAATGCTTTGTACTATCTGCTGATACAAAAAGAAGGAAGCGGTAATTTTTTGATTCAATTATTGATAAGACTGCCCAGTTTTT
>JBBKXU010000375.1:0-3185 GCA_037969645.1 Ferruginibacter sp.
TCTTATGACACTATTAAAAAGAAATGGAAGTTTGTTAAATCCATTACCCGTGCTTTTTGATGATTTCATTAACCGGGACCTGTTCAACTGGGGAAACGTAAATTTTTCAAACAGCAACAGCAGCATCCCGGCCGTGAACATTAAAGAAACAGGCGAGCATTACCAGGTTGAAGTAGCTGCCCCTGGCATGAGCAAAAAAGATTTTAAAGTAGAACTGGATGGAAATACGCTTACCATTATCAGTGAAAAAAACAATCAAAACGAAATGAAGGAAGACGAAAAGTATTCCTTGAAGGAATTCAGTTTTCAGTCGTTCCAGCGATCGTTTACCCTGCAAAAAGATGTGGTGGACATTGACAACATTGAAGCCAGGTACGAAAATGGTTTGCTTCAGCTTTTGATACCAAAGAAAGAAGAAGCCAAACTGAAGCCGCCAAGACTGATACAGATTACCTGATTAACAGTTGGGGTATTTTTCTCAAAAAGGTTCGTGGTCTCACGAGCCTTTTTTTCTTAATTTCGATTTCGATAAAAAACGTATTACATGGATTTATTCGGCGACATTACCGACAGTGATAAAAATCTATTACCCTGCGGCGGCACTGTGAATTATTTTGGCAAAATATTTTCTTTGCCGGATGCCAACACGTATTTTACTGCGCTGTTAAATAATATTGAATGGAAAAATGACGAAGCTTTTATCCTGGGGAAACATATCGTCACTAAAAGAAAAGTAGCCTGGTATGCCGATATCGCTTTTGAATACACTTATTCAAACATCACCAAAAAAGCCCTGCCTTGGACAGAAGAGTTGCTGCAACTGAAACAAATGGTGGAAGAAAAGACCGGCGAAACCTTTAACTCCTGCTTACTAAATTTATACCATACTGGGGAAGAAGGTATGGCGTGGCACAGCGATGGCGAAAAAGATTTGAAGAAGAACGGTGCAATAGGTTCATTGAGTTTTGGGGCCGAGCGAAAATTTGCTTTTAAGCACAAGCAAACCAAAGAAACGGTGCCCATCATTTTAGAACATGGCAGTTTATTGGTCATGAAAGGCGAAACGCAAACGAATTGGTTACACCGATTACCGCCAACGAAAAAAACGACAAAACCCCGTGTAAATCTCACTTTCAGAACAATTGTAAAATAGAATCCCAATGCAGTCAAACTACGTTACAGAAAGGCTTTCCATAAATATGTTAAGAATCGAAGATGCAGATTTTATTTTTAAACTGGTGAACACAGCTACATGGAAAAAATTTATCGGCGAAAGAAATGTACATAACAGAAAAGATGCTGTTGCCTACATTCAAAAAATAATGGCGGCTGACAATATTAACTATTGGGTTGTAAAACTAAGTGATCGACAGGTTCCGGTTGGCATTGTCACTTTTATTAAAAAGGATTACTTGCTGCATCATGATATTGGATTTGCTTTTCTGCCGACCTATACTAAACAAGGTTATGCATTTGAAGCAGCCGATAAAATACTGACTGATATTTTACAAACAGGGCAGCACAATACTATACTGGCTACAACAATTAAAGAAAATCTCTCTTCCATACAATTATTGAAAAAGCTGGGTTTTATTTTTGAAAGAGAGATGGTTAATAGGGTTGATGTTTTGCAATTATACTCCATAGCAAAGACAAAATAAAGAATGATAACTTTTAACAGAACCGATTCAAACAATGTCGATTTTCAGTCCCTCATTGCCTTGCTCGACAAAGATTTGCAAATAAGGGATGGTGATGAACACGTTTTCTATGCACAATTCAATAAAACAGAAAGTATCAAGCATGCTATCGTTTGTTACGGTGATAACAACGCAATCGGATGCGGCGCTTTTAAAGAAAATAACCCCCAACAGGCTGAAATAAAAAGAATGTATGTTTTACCAGAATACCGTGGAAAACGCATCGGGCTTAACATCTTAAAAGAGCTTGAATTATGGGCTGCAGAAATAAACTATTCTGAATGTATTTTGGAAACTGGTAAAAAACAACCCGAGGCCTTAAGCCTATATCAAAAAGCCGGGTACCGCATCACAAAAAATTACGGGCAGTATGAAAATGTAGAAAACAGTACATGTATGTTGAAATGCATATTGTAACGATCAAACTTTACCTATTACACTATTTGCATACAGCAATTTTTACCTTTTATCCAATATCTGTTGTGGGTTAATAGAATAACTTCTATCTTAATAAAAAACAATCATGGCAGATATTAATTCAATAACCAGGCGCACTGCTGTTAAAAGTTCCGTTTTCGGACTGTTGGCAATTTCTATTCCCAATATCAGTAACGCAAAACGAATTTTTGAAACAGCTCCTAATAATATAAACGCTGATAAATTGTTTCACCGATACCCTTCTATCGATGATGAAATTGTTGCCTCAGTTGTTGGCGCTTCTCACTCTAATTTAGACAGGGTTAAAGAACTGGTTAATAAACGCCCTGAACTGTCCAGAGCCACCTGGGATTGGGCCTTTGGCGACTGGGAAACCGCACTGGGTGCTGCATCGCATGTTGGCCGCAGAGATATAGCTGAGTTTTTAATGAGCAAAGGTGCCCGGCCCGACATATTCACTTACGCAATGTTTGGTGCATACGATGCGGTAAAAGCGATGATTGAAAATACGCCAGGCATACAATCCATTGCGGGCCCACATGGAATAAGTTTACTCCGGCATGCAAAAAGTGGTTTACGTGCCGATGGTCTTTCTGAAAAAAATAAACCGGATGGAAATAAGCTGGTAGCATATCTGGAATCGTTGGGCAATGCTGATGTGCAGGAAAAATATATTGAACTTACTGAGAAAGAGCAGGAAAAATATCTGGGTGATTACAAATATGGTGATGGGCCGGAAGATGGTTTCAGCGTAAAACTAAATATGAGAAAATCACTTTCGCTGGGTAAACTCGGTAAATTTGGTGGCGCCATTAATCAAAAAACAAATAATGTATTTGTGTACAATGGCACAACTTCAGTTGAAGTAAATTTTGAAATAGTTGCCAATAAGGTAATCTCACTAACTGTTAACGAACCTGACCTGATACTGAAAGCCTTGAAAATTTAAATGGATCGTAGTATATAAAACCCGTACTCCTGCTGTGTTTAAACTTCTTCTTTAAAATATATTTCTATTCTTCAAATCCCCGTTTACCATATATTAAC